>CAZXVN010000120.1:0-5259 GCA_964643945.1 uncultured Lentisphaeraceae bacterium
AGACGCAGCTCGGCCACTTTTGAGCCCGAGGGGATCTGTTTGAGTTCTGGGTCACGCGTGAGGTTTCCCATGAGGATCACTTTGTTAAAGGAAGCCATTCTCCACCGTCCTTAATGCGCGTTTTGGGCTTACGCCTCTTGCGCAGTCTGGGTTGCCGCCTCTTTCGCCTCGGCGGCGGCGCGCGCCGCCTCGCGAGCCTTGTGTACTGCGGCCTGCTTGACGAGGATCGCCTCGCGACGCTCGTCAATGACCAAGATCTGCACGCGGAAGATGTCTTCGACCAAGCGATAGCGGTCGACAAGCGTCGAGACCTGTGCCGGATCCAGTTCGAAGCGGATCTTGACATACACGCCGCTGTCGCGCTTATGCATGGGGCGTGCGAACGATTTTTTGCCGAGCACGTCGGTGCTCAGCACGTTTCCGGACAGGCGCGTGATTTCACCGCGCGCCTTGTCGATCTGTTTGTCCAGAACGTCATCCTTCGCCGAACCGGCGAAGATATACAAGCCATCGTACTTATTCATGAGGGGATTTCCATTCTCACTTCCGGTCTTCCAGCTGCGCCTCTTCGGCGCTCCAGCCGTTGTACCGGTTCATTGCTTCATTCAAACCGTTTGCGGTCGAGCACTGCACCGCGTCGGCAGCCGCCTCGATCATCGCGCGGACAAGGTTCAGGCAGTCTTCGCCAAACTTGCCGAGCACATGATCGGTCAGGCCACCTCGCTCTTCGCGTCCCACACCGAGCCGGACTCTCGGGAACGCCTCCGTTCCCAGCGCCTCGATCACCGAGGCTAGCCCGTGGTGTCCCCCGCTGCCTCCCGATGTCCGGATGCGCAACCTGCCCAGAGGCAAATCCGCATCGTCCAACACCACCGTGAGATCCTCAGGGCTCCCGCCGTAATACCGCAGCAGGGGCGCCACACTGGCTCCGCTCAGATTCATAAAGGTCTGAGGCTTCACCAGCCACACCGTGTCTCCTGCGCAGGCCACGCGGGCCAGGCATGCGTGAAACCTGAGACTGTTCTTCCATCCGGCCTCGAGCCGTTTTGCCAACAGGTCGACAACATCGAAACCGACATTGTGCGGCGTGTTCGCGTACGTCTCGCCGGGGTTGCCCAGTCCCGCAATCATTTTCACGCGGTCGTGCCCTCCGAGTTACTTTTTGGTGGCAGGAGCCTTGGCAGCGGGGGCTGCCACATTGCCTGCGGCGGCGGGAGCGGCGGCACCCTCCTCCTTCTTGCCTTTGGCGAGCACGTCGGGCGTCTCTACGGGGGCCTCGCCCTCAGCAGGAGCCTCTACGATCTCTTCCTCGGCTGCGACCACTGTCGCTACCGGCACATCCTTGGCCGTGAGGACCGTATACTTGCCATCGATCTTCAGGTCGCGCACGAAGAGCGACTGGTCGAGCCCGAGGCCCGAAACATCCGCATCAAAATGCTCGATGATATCGGTCGGCAAGCAGTCGACCTCGATCATACGGATCGACTGTTGCAAAATGCCGCCGCCGACCTTGACACCTTCGGGCTCGCCGAACAGGCGCACGGGGATCGACACGCGGAGCTTCGTGGTGAGCGACACCTCGCCGAAATCCACATGGATCGGGTATCCCGTCAGCACATGATACTGCACCTCGCGCATCAGCGCGGGCACGTCCTTGCCATCCAGTTCGAGCATCACAAGCACATGGTCGCTGGTGTGGTGGCGCAACATGGCTTTGAATGCATGTGCGTCAAATTTCACCAGCGTCGTACCGCCCCCGATCCGGTTCACCGCAGCGGGAACACTCCCGGCGCGGCGCAAACGGCCGACCGCACTGGAACCCTGTTCCGTGCGCGAATCGGCTTTTATTCTGATCTCTTCGGTCGCCATTTCTTTTCCTCTTCACTAAAAACCCGTAAAACAGGCCAAGGACACGACACAACATACCCGGCTCTGAAAAGCGCAACCTTTCCCCAGAGAGGGCCAGTTCATCGTGGCCAACGCCCGCTTGTGCGGACATGTCTATAAGCCCGTCAGCGCGCCGCTCAATATCTGAACAGCGAACTCACGGATTGGTCATTGTGGATTCTGCGGATCGCTTCGCCCAGCAGTTCAGAAACCGTCAGAACCGTCAGCTTCACCGGCAGGCGGGCGATGTCCAGATCGTCCCGCAAGGGGATCGTGTCCGTCACCACCAGCTCTGTGAGTCCGGTGTCGGCTTTCAGGCGCTGAACGCCCCTGTCCGTCAGGGGCATGTGGGTGACCGCCGCTCGAATCGAGGCGGCCCCTTGCTCCTTCAGGAGTTTTGCTGCCGCACACAGCGTGCCGCAGGTCGTGGTCATGTCATCGACCATGATCACGTCACACCCTTTCACGTCGCCCACGACGCTAAAGGCGTCCACTTCCGCGTCTCCCAGGCGCTGCTTCGCCACAATTGCCAAGCCTGTGCCCAGCATTTGCGAATAAGCGTAAGCCGCTTTAACCCCTCCGGTATCGGGCGATACGACAAGCGGCTTCTTGAGCTTCATCTCGCGCAGGTATTTCACCATAACCGGCGCGGCGTGCAGGTGGTCGACGGGAATATCAAAAAATCCTTGGATCTGCTGCGCATGGAGGTCCATGGTCAGGATGCGGTTGGCGCCTGCGGCCACCAGCAGGTTGGCGACGAGCTTCGCGGTGATCGGCACGCGCGGCTGGTCTTTGCGATCCTGACGCGCATAACCGTAATAGGGGAGCACGGCGGTGATGCGCGCGGCCGAGCCGCGGCGCGCGGCGTCAATCATGATGAGCAGCTCCATCAGCATCTCGTTGGGCTGGGTGCAGATCGGCTGGACGATGTACACGTCCATGCCGCGGACGTTGTCCATAATCTTGACGTGGGTTTCGCCATCTGGAAAACGGCGGATGCTGATGTCCCCCAGCTGATCGCCGAGGTAGGCCATCATTTTTTTGGCCAACGGCAGATTGGCTGTTCCAGAAAATACGATCATGCTCATTTTTTCGTGCTGCTCCCACGCCGCCCGCAGGTTCAAACAAAAACCGCCTGTCCACAAATTGGTTGCCCGGGGTGGATTCGAACCACCTCTGAGAGAGTCAAAGTCTCTTGTGCTGCCATTACACCACCGGGCAAGTGCGCACCAAAACATGCCATAAGCCGGAGCCCAGCTTCCGGCCGACCTCCTGCCCGTGAGCCTCGTCACGCACCAAGCCGAAAACCGATGCGCCGCTGCCGGAGAGCAAAACACCCAAACATCCCGCCTCCTGAAGCTGCGCGGCTGTCTGGGCAACGCTCGGGTAACTTTCGAACACTCCGGATTGCAATCCGTTATAAAGCGCATCCGCCACAGCCGACACATCGCTGGTTCGGATAGAAGAGGTGATATTATGGAGAATGAGGGGGCTCGTCGTCAAGCTCCCTCTCCACTTCTTAAAAACATCGGCTGTGGGGCACATCACGCCGGGGTTGGCGATGACCAGCCAGAACCCCTCGCAACGGTCTGGCGCCTCGCTTTCAAAAAGGCCCCGCACGCGCTCGCCGCGGCCCTCCATCAGCACCGCCCCGCCATGCACCAGCGCGGGCACGTCACTGCCCAGCTCCGCACCCAAGGCCACGAGCTCGTCGCACGGACGGTTGAGCTCCCAGAGCCTGTCGAGCCCGCGAATCACCCCGGCCGCGTCCGCGCTGCCGCCGCCGAGCCCGCCGCCGACCGGGATGCGCTTGCGGATGTGGATGCGCGCGCCGGCGTTGATCCGGTAGCGCTCTTGCATCAGACGCGCCGCGCGCACCGCCAGGTTGCGGTCCACCGCGCCGATCTTGGAAAGGTCAACGCCCGGCTCGACCGTGAGGGTCATGGCGATCTGGGCATAGGTGGTGGTGAGGGAGAGGGTGTCGGTCAAACTGACCGGCATCACGATGCTGCGCAGCTCATGATAGCCGTCAGGCCGTTTGCCCAGGACCTCCAACGTCAGGTTGATCTTGGCCGGCGCTTCGATAGTGATGACAGAACCTGCTCTGAACATTTGGCGGCGTATTGTGCCAGAAACGGCCAGCGGCTTCAAGCGTTTGACCACACGATTTGACATGGCCGCGGAGGCAAGACAAAATCGTTCAAAATGCGAGGTCTGCTCCGTCGTGCAGGCCGGAGGGTTACCGTAGCGCCAAGAGAAGATATCCGGCAGGGGCGGACAGCAAAACAGAGTCCATGAGGTCGAGAATGCCGCCGATGCCCGGCAGCACCGAACCCGAATCCTTGACACCCGCCTTGCGTTTGACCCATGACTCGGCGAGGTCCCCGAGAACGGCGAGCAGGCTGACGGTCACGCCGAAGAGCAGAAAGAAACCGGGCCGGCCACTCGTGCAGCAGGGGCCCAGAAGGACGGCGGTCAGGACGCCGATTGCAAGCCCGCCGCAGACGCCCTCGATGGTTTTGGCCGGGCTGATCTTCGGTGCCAGCTTGTGGCGGCCCCAAAGGCGGCCGGCGAACAGGGCCCCGTTGTCGGTCATTTTCGCCACGGCGATCAGGTAGAGCACGAGCAGCAGCCCGTCTTCCTGCAACCGCAGGGCCAGCAGAAACGCGCCGGGCAACCCGATGCCCCCGGCCGCCAGCAAGGCGCGCCCCACGCCGGTCGGCCGGCGTCCCTGCAGGCGGAGGAGCGTGTGGCACTCGACGGCCCCCATGGACAGCACAGCGGCGATGAGTGCCGCGGAGAACCAGCCGGTTCCGGACGCGCGGTCCAGTGCCAGCGTGGCGGTGAGAACCAGGACCAAGGCCAGCGCGGAGTAGATTCGGCTCTTCATCTGGCCTCGGCGTTGATCTTGGCCGCCAGAATGCGGGGCAGCGGTTCCAGATCGGCGCGCACCGTGTGGCCGAACAGGCAGATCTGGATCCAGTTGCGCTCGATCAGGTAGTTGCTCTGATAGCTCAGGAGCCACCCTTCGCGCTGCAGGGCGTCGCCCAGCTCACACGAGTTCACGTGCGGCGGCAGGGGGATCGTGAGCGCGCCCGGAAAACGCTCAGCCTCCGCCGCCAGCGGCCGGAGGCCGGCCTCCCACAACAGGCCACAGAGCCAGCCGGCCGTTTCACGGACCTCGCTGTAGCGGGTGCCGGGGTTCAAGGTCTCCACTGCGACACTGAGCACCGCCAGGAGATTGGACGACAGTGTGAACGGGACGCCGGGGGCCAAGTAGAGCCGAAGATCCAAGTAGCGGGGTAGCGCGCACATGGGCGGAGGCAGGTGGCGGTCGTGGAAAACCAGAGCGAGGCCCGCCATGGAGCGGAG
>CAZXVN010000121.1:0-8015 GCA_964643945.1 uncultured Lentisphaeraceae bacterium
GCACCGGGATACCGATGCTGATCTACACGTTAGCCGTACGGTTGAAAAGGGAACGCCGCCTTGACGGCGGCGATGAAAAAAGTAGAATGCCCGGCGGTTGCGCAAGCCGCCGGGGGCGGCCATGCGCAGCATGGACAGCCCTCAAGGCTGTCCGCGCAACCGGCGCGGGCCTCTTGTCCCGACCGTCGCGACGCATAGCCGGAGGCTGATGCGGACGAGCCGGGCGGTCCGCTTGAGGGATCGTCGCCGTATTGCGGATGGCGGCGGAAAGATGGGAGAGAGGAGAGGTTCCTCTCGTTGCGAAAGGTGGCCCGGCTAACGTGCGCTGAGTCCACATGGGATACCATGGGCCTCAGCTCTATGTTGGCCGACAAGACTAATTCGAGAAACAACACCGATGATAAATGAAAGGACACGAAAAAATGGCTGATATCACATTCAATTGTCTGGAATGCAAGAATCCGCTGATAGTTGACGAAACAGGCGCAGGAATGAATGTCGAGTGTCCACATTGCTCGAAACGGATTCAGATTCCTAGTGTCACTCCCGCTACTGCGTCTGTCTCTTCACCACCGGCTCGTCCAAGTAAATCGGCCTGCAAGGCGGGAGAAACCATGACTGGCCCCCATGGCATCGAGTTTGTTTGGTGCCCGCCTGGAACCTTCAGGGTTGGAGGCCTTTCGAATTACGAATCAGGTGCTCCAGTCACACTGACGAAGGGCTTTTGGATCGGACAATATCCAGTGACCCAGGCGCAGTATCAGACCGTCATGGACAGAAACCCCAGCCACTTCAAGGGATATGGCCCTCATGCTCCAGTGGAAAGTCTTGGCTCGTTTATTAGCGCGGAGCTATTCGCGGGGATAATCGGCGAGAAGTTTTTCGAGAAGGAAGGCAAGGTATGCCGCCTTCCCACGGAGGCGGAATGGGAGTATGCCTGCAGAGCAGGCAGCAAGAGCGTGTTCTGCTTCGGAGATAACGAGACAAAGCTGGGCGATTACGCCTGGTACGACGGGAACAGCGGGAAAACGACCCATCCCGTTGGCCAGAAGGAACCCAATGCCTGGGGCATCCACGACATGCACGGCAACGTGTGGGAGTGTTGCATGGATTCGTATAGTCCTAGCAGTCATGGCGGAACCGACCCCGTTTGTATCAGGTCCAATTTCGCCCGCATGGCCCGTGGCGGCAGTTGGAGTTGCGACACAGAGCACTGCCGCTCGGGGTTCCGCACCATGTTCAACCCGCATGGCGAAAGTAACATCCTGGGGTTCAGAATTGTTGTGGCAGAGTCAAACCCTTCTTCTCCTCAAGAGGTAACATACCCACAGTATTACGCGGACGATCACCTGCATTGAGGGACTGAAAAAGGGAGAAGAAGACGGGAAAGATCCAGTTGCGAGGGCCAGCAATCAGGCCAGCATGGTCGGGGCTTTACGCGGAACGAGCGAAGCAAGCGGGAACGGTGCGCTTGATCGACGGCCTTTGGTATTTCAACGGCGACTGGAAGTCAGCAGAAACGAATGGCCAACCAGCGGGTGGAGCGTACGTCTCGCCCACGGCGGGCGACCCGTCCGCTCACCCGTAACGTTGGTCAAGAAAAGCAGATGAGACACAAGAAAACACTAATCATTTTGCAGCTGTTTGCACCGCTCCTCCTGTACGGACTCTTTCTCGCGGTTGTGGTCAATGGCGACGGTTTGCCGGGCTATGGGCTATGATGTGGTCACAAAAACTATTGAGTTGTAGAATTTGGAATTGCGATCATGCATCGTATGGTATACATTGTGAATGGTTGCGAATCTTGTGTCACAATGGATGGGTATGTTTCTAAGCACAGGGAGTGTTCGCATGGGGAAAAATGATGTCCGAAAGATAGTATGTCGCATATTTGCACTGCTGTTGCTGATGGCGGCTCATGCTCATGGTCAATACCGCTATGTCAACGTATCCAATGCAACTCCGGTCCATCCCTATGCAAGCTGGGCGACAGCGGCAACGAACATCCAAGCGGCCATCGACGCTTCCGTTGACGGCGATACGATTCTGGTGACGAACGGAGTCTACGTCCTGCCCCGGGAGATTTCCATCAATCGAAGTGTCAGGGTGGAAAGTGTCAACGGTTACACATCGACGGTGATCAGCGGAAACGACAACTACCGGTGTTTTTCGCTGAGTCACAGCAATGCCTTGGTGAGAGGATTCACGCTGACTCACGGGCTGGCATCACAGGGTGGCGCTGTGTCCCTGAGTTCCGGCGTTGTGCAGAACTGTTTACTGAAGGAGAATAAAGGCAGGTATAAAGGGGGCGGTGCGTTCTTGAGCGGCAGTGGAATACTGCGCAATTGCATTGTCGTCGGCAATCGGGTTTACGATGGGTCTAACGGCACTGTTTGGGGTGGCGGCATCTACATGAGCCAGGGAGGCGTTGTCGAGAATTGCACGGTTGTGGGTAATGAAGCCAACGCAGGCTGGTACGGTGATGCGGGTGGCGGCATCTATTGCTATGGAGAAGGCATGTCGGTACGCAATTCGGTCTTTTACCGGAACACCGCCAGATGGGGAGCTGATCTGTATAATGGTCCCGGGTCTTCTCTCCCCGCAGGTACAGTTCGCAACTGTTTGACCGGCACGGACCCCCTCTTTGTTGACATGGATGCCGGCGACTATCGGTTTGGAGTCGCATCCCCGTGTGTTGACGCCGGCCTCAACGCGGAGTGGATGACTGTCGGGGTGGATTTCGGCGGCAAACCCCGTGTTCTTGGTCAGTCTGTCGACATCGGCGCTTACGAGTATGTTCCCGCTCCGCGCCAACTCATTATCAACGGCAGCCCCGTGCTCTACGGAACCGCTGAACCGCTTGGGTATGGCAACCATACCGTCATGGAGCTGACAACCGTAACCAATCGCATTGCCAACCCCGTTATCGAAACCGGCGGCGTCCATTACGTATGCAGCGGTTGGATCGGAACCGGAAGCGCGCCGTCATCGGGCAACACCGCTGTCGTTGTCTTCACCCTGAAACAGGATTCGTCCCTGACATGGCAATGGGCGTTGGGGCACTGGCTGGAGCTGCAGGCAACAAACGGCGTCATTACCGGCAGCAGCTCCGGGTGGAAACCAGAGGGGGCAACCAGTGAACTCCTTCCCTGGGGCGCGGCCGGCTACGAGTTCGATCACTGGCTGGTTAACAGCATCGAGAGCGGGGGCGCGGTTCCTCTGAAAGTGGTGATAGGTGAGCCGCTGCTCATAGAGGCCGTTTTTAAACCCATACCGCCCATTGAGACGGCGTGGGTGGGTGTCGACCACACCAACAACATAGACGACGCCACGGGCTTCGGTGCGGTGCCGTACAATTATTTTATCGGAAAGAACGAGGTCGTCTGCCGTGAGTATGCGGCGTTCCTCAATTCGGTAGCAAGAAACGATACATACGGTCTCTACAACACTGCCATGAGCAGGGTTGGAGGCATTACACGATCGGGCATCGCGGGCGGTTATAGCTACCAGATCAATGCCGGTTGGGAGAACAAGCCGGTGACATACGTGAGCTACTTCGATGCCCTGCGTTATGCAAACTGGCTGAGCAACGGCCAACCGGACGGCGAACAGGACGCGACCACGACCGAGGATGGAGCCTATACGTTCACCGGCCCCCAATCGGTTGGCGACCGCAAACCGGGATGGACGTACGCGCTGGCCTCTGAGGACGAGTGGTACAAAGCGGCCTATTACGATCCGCTGAACAGCCGTTACTTCAAGTACGCCACGATGAGCGATGCTCTTCCCGCAAAAGTCCCGCCGCCCGGCGGAACAAACGCCGCGAACTACGAGTGGGCCGCGGGGTCCAGTCTAACCGAGGCGGGTTCCTACGTGGGCTCGCCCGGCCCCTTCGGCACCTGTGATCAGAATGGCAACGTCGCGGAATGGACCGAAAGCTACCGGTCCAACGGAACCAAGTCCGTTCGCGGGGGCTCGGCCTTCATCTACATGTACCGCCAGGGTTACCTGCTCGAGTCCGGAAGCAGCTACGACGTCTCGCCCGGCGCAGAGACAATGGCGGCCTCCTCAGGCATAGGCTTCCGGGTCGTGCGAGGGGCCTGTGGACTAACGGTTGAGGGGTATCCCGGCCGCCGTGGTGTCCCGACGCCCTATTCATACGGATTCCACATGTTGTCGGCCGGAATGACTGCCTCGAATTCAGTGCCCTCCATAGTGGCGGCAGGCGACGGTGTCCGCTACGTCTGTACGGGATGGACCGGGACAGGCGATATTCCAGCAACCGGACAGACCAACTCGGTCGTCTTCACGGTAACAACAAACTCGCTACAGACCTGGCAGTGGGAGACACAGTATTGGCTGAGTCTTGTGGCCAGCAACGGCGTGATCGTGGGCGCCACTCCGGGATGGAAGCCGGAGGGCTATGTTTATGACCTCCATCCCACTGGACATGCCGGTTTTATGTTTGACCACTGGGAAGTGGACGGCGTTCCTGCCGGCAACACGGTTCCCTTATCATTTACGGCCACTAATCCATGCCAGGTGGAAGCTGTTTTCAAGTCCGCATTCATAGATGTAACCGAGAGCACCCAGTCTGGACTTGTCAAATGGGAGCTGAATCGGCAGACCGGAACTTACTTTGCCACACTCGAGATCTACAATCCCAGCAACGCGGTCAAAAGGCTGACAGGGCCGTTCTGGTTTGTGCTGCAAAGCACTCCGCAGACTCGATTGATGAACCCTGACGGGATGGAGCCGAAGAGCGGATGGCCCTATGTCGATATTACGGAGCGGGTGAACCAGGCTCTTGTTCTGGCCGGCAACCATGATATGGTTCTTAATCCGGGTGAACGCGTTCGCGTGGCCGGAGTAGAGGTGTACAGCTATGACAGAAGCATCCCGAGCGGTTATGTGTATGCTATCTGGGCTGATCCGCCAGGCAATGTAAGCATCGACTTGTTTGCCGATACCGATGGCGACGGTATTCCGAATGATTGGGAGAGACGGTTTGCCTCTCTCAGCCAGAACAACCCCGCTGATGCCGAGGGCGATGGAGATGGTGACGGCATGAGCAATCTTGCCGAATACATCTCAGACACAGACCCGACCGATAAAAATTCCGTACTGCAAATTCTGGGAGTTAAGCCTCTATCGGATGGTATGCGACTGAAATGGGCCGGTGGTATTGAGGCAGAACAGATCCTTGAATACTCCAGGGATTTGAAAGTCTGGAATGTCTGGTGTACCAACATGCCACCTACAAGCATCACCAATGAAGTGGATTACATAGGACACGAAAAAAGCTTGTTCTTCCGGGTCCGAGTTGAGAGGCGGCAGTCTACAAAGGAACGATAATGATCCAGCTACGCAGTGTATTCAAATTGTGTCCGATCTGCCTGTTTGTTGTTACACCTCTCCTTGCCGAAGAGGATGTCCAGGAAGCCGCGCAGAAAAAAACCGCAACGGGTTGGCGTGTTTCAGGGGGCGTTATGTACAGGTCTATGGATAGTGTTTCCATAAAAACCAGAAGCCGGGTAAGTGACGCCATGCTTCCCCGTATGCCCCCGCCATCCTTTAATGGTGATTTCTCCCGGTTTGGAGATTCAGACTCCCAGGCAGACCGGGAGTATGATAACGGTTATGTCCGTCAGGATCGGGGCACTCAGCTTAATGGTGATACATGGTATTGGGGATATGATAATGCCGGACAGGTGCAGGGCGACAGCCTTGTCTTTCAAGGGTTGGCGGGGCAGCAGACGCATGCCGGACGCGATGTGCTTTCCCCCGGCATTCACTCCTCCGAGGAAGATGACGATGGCGCCGGTTTCTATATAAAGGCTCTTAGGGAGATTATGAGATCAGATCGTTATTCAATGCATCTGCTTGTCTCCGTATCTCATGTTCCATTCTCGGTTGATAACGGCGGCTCCACTTTTGATGTCAGGCAGCGCGATATAACCTATGATGTCACCGTGGTTGATAGATATGACCTGATGGGGGTAATTCCGCCGGGTGCACCTTATGCCGGTAATTTTGACGGACCTGGACCATTGTTGCCAAATACACCGGCCAGTCGGGAGATCACGCAAAGCGAAGTGTCAAGCAGCGACACGCGATATTTCAATGAGATTCATCAGAAACTGGATATATCAGTAACATCGCTAGATCTCGGTCTGCAGGGCGAATATGATGTCGGCATAGTCCAGTTGACAACCGCTGCAGGAGTCTCATTCAACACGATCCGTACCGATGGCGACCGGAGTGAGAACGTGTGGCGGCAGAGCGGGGGCACAACATCGAGAATCGGCCGTTATATTGATAGTGAGGATGAAGTGGATTTTGCGTTAGGCGCGTTTCTGCAGGCAGGTGTCCGGTATCCGCTGAGTGAGCGCGTCGGCCTGGAGCTGGGGGTGCAGTATGATGTTTGCGACACGGTTTCGGGTAAACTGGGCCCCTCTTCTTACACGGTCGACTTGGATGGATTCTCAATGCTGGTTATGGTGGGAATCGCGCTATAACGAGAATGCCCGTTTCGGGGGTAGGCCCTGATACGGCAAGGCGTTCCGCGCCTTGGCCCGACGGTGGCTGCGGGGATAAGAACATGAAACCCGGAGAATATGCTTCAGCAATTGAAGGCGTGCGCTTCTTCCGCCGCAAGGAAATGGAGCCCGTCGCAAGTGTTTGGGAATACCAAGTCACTGATGGGGTTACCCCAGACTCTGCACACAGGCTATTTGCCGAGTTGCCTGACGGTCTCGAGATTTGCTGCTTCGACCTAAGTGAAGGTCGGCATGAAGCTTACTGCTTCATTCGTCGCGTCGGACACCGGCTGATCCTTCGAAGAGGCGGACATGGTTGGATGATTGAGCCAAAAGAAGCCTCGCTAGACGAGGCCGTTCAGGTCCTTTTGGCGAGTCCATTGGTCAAGAAGCCAGATCCGAGACTGGAATCATTCAGGGTGACAGAGGACAAATGAAGAGGAAGCCCAACCATCGCCTCCAGGTTATGTCGAGAGGATGCGCCGAACCTGAGGCGCAACGTTAGCCATAAAGAGAACGAACGAATGCGTCATTTGTCCGACGAAGAATACATCGCGAAAATAAGAAAGAGGGTCAACACCGTGAATCGGTTCAGGTGGTTTTGGCCTATTCTCTTCTTGTCTTTCTTTGCCTGTCTGATCAAGTTTGTCGATCTCATTCAAAAGATTGAGCCAAATCCGGACAACCACACAGTGATGGGGTTTGCGATAGGTATCACCTTTGGAATGTTTCTCGTTTTTACAACTGTTCAGGCTGCACATTGTTTAAGAAACTGGTGGGAAGCCTATCGCGGGTGGAGGACCGAGCGGCTGTTGTTGAAGTATTATGATGAAAAAGAGGCTAACCATGAAGAGGTTTCACGCGTGAGCACGCGTTGAAACCTTGAACCATCGGTTGGTGGCGACGGAAAGCCCGCGCCACAACCATAGCGTTCGGCAAATAATCTTTTGCGCGAAAACAGGCGGAGGCGAAAGCCCCCGCCGGATCTGTTTACGCCAAGCAACGTCCGGTGATCTCGGCAACGGTTTTTGCGGCAAAATATAAATCCAACTCAGCGCCGCATTCGAGGATCTCGGGCAGGCTGATGTAGCCGAGTTCCGGGCCGTAGCCGAGGTCGGCAAGGCCAAAGGCCTGTATTTGGCCGTCGCCGTCGGGGTCGGTGTCTTTCTCGACGATGTACCAATCGGCGCTGGCTGTGAAAAAGTGGAACTGCGCGAGGGCGGCGCGGCCTTTCGCTACGGATTCGTATGTGGCGGGCATGGCGTTCCAGAGCTGGCGCAGGCTTCGAGTTTCTCGCGGAAGAATTGACCATCCACGCCGCGCATTGCGGTGTAGATGGCGTGGCGCTGCTGGCTTCCTGTGAGGTGGGCCAGTAGGGTGAATGCGTTGGGGAATGTGGTGGTTTTCATGGGGGGGGTGTGGGAGTTGTGTGAGAGGTGGGAGATGTGGGGAGGGCATGGCATGCCATGCCCGTAC
>CAZXVN010000122.1:0-8165 GCA_964643945.1 uncultured Lentisphaeraceae bacterium
ATTCCGCGCAAGCCGATGGGCCATTGTTTGCACTCCTCGAAGTGGCACCCGTCGATCACCAGATTGCCGAAGTTCCAGATGTTGTCGGCCACCGCGTTGAAGTTGTGCGGGCTGTTAGTCCAGATCGCGGAGTCCACTTGCCGCAACGCGCAGTTCGTGATGGAGATATCCGACATGACAACCCGCTGTTTGCACTCATGCGAAAACAGGCACACGCCCAGCCCGATTTTCCGCTTCGGGTAGTCCTCGTAATGCTGGTAGAGTTGCGAATCGCGGAAGCAGCAGTTTTCGATTTCCAAGTGCTTTCGCTGCGGCGCCCCGTCGGCATATTCCGCGTAGATGCCGGTCATGCACCTGGTGAATTCCAAGCCGCTGATGTGGTATCCCTCTACGTCCTTCAGATGGATGCCGATCCGGTCCTTCTTGTCGTCCAAGCCATCCAGCAACGGCTTTTTGCCCGTGCCGTAGGACGAGATGACAATCGGGTTCTCCGGCGTGCCGGAGCCTTGAGGCCGCAGGGTATCGTTACCCCAGGTGTCGCCGCACTTCAGGAGTATCTTGTCGCCGGGAACATATTTCCCTTCCGAGACTTTGGCCAGCGTATTCCAGGCCGTGGCCTCCGATTTGCCGTCAGCGGCGTCGTTGCCCAACGATTGGCTGACATAGTAATCCGAGGCATAAACCTGTACCGACATCAGGCAACCCGCGAGAAACACCACATCTCGAACCTTCACTCTCAACATTGACTGCATTTTATCATCTCCTTATCGCCGAAAACCACGCCGCATGGCATCAGCCTTCTCAATTCCCAATCCGGCAGTTTGCGTTCGAACAGAAACCACTTCACTAGCATCCCTTAGGGTTTTCCAGAAACCTTCTGTCATCTATGATAGGCATTCAGTATGCGAGAGGGGGGCAAAATAGTCAAAATAGTCAATCCCCCCCAAAAAACCTGCCGTAACCGGCCCTGAGCCCTTTCCCGTCCCGTTAGTTAACATACTGTCTTTTATCCGCCTGCGGCGTACCTTGCCCCCCCCGGCGAAACGCGGCTTATACGTCCTATCCGCGTGTGATCGATTACGTTACGGCATTGCCTGTTGGAACATCATCACTCCAGGATCTTTAACACGTAGGTCATAGGATAGGCTCCGCCGTTAACATTGAATCCTGAAGTGCCGAAAAAATAGGCGGGCTTGCCATTGATCAGAAGAAATCGTGGAGCCTCGAACTTGGGGTTATCCGCAGGGCCATAAAACCGCTTTGCCTTGGTGGGACTGTAATCTTGGTAATAATCCGGAATCATTTTAACCGCAAGTGTTGCTTTGTCGTAATCGAAACTCAATCCGTCGCTGGATTC
Source organism: uncultured Lentisphaeraceae bacterium (assembly GCA_964643945.1). Classification (GTDB taxonomy): domain Bacteria; phylum Verrucomicrobiota; class Kiritimatiellia; order RFP12; family UBA1067; genus JAHFSX01. Next base: position 1,358 of record CAZXVN010000122.1, read on the forward strand.
GAACATGAGACTTCCTCCATAAATACCTGAGACTTTGCCAAAATTGTCAGTGATCATCATATAGACTTTGTCATTTTGGACGAAGGGATACATGTCCTCGATGTAGCCGGGGGGACGTTTTCCATGATTGAGGATACAGGGTTTGTCCATAATCTTATACGGTCCCTCGGGGCGTTCGGCCACGGCCACACCCAAAAAATCACTCTTCAGCTGTCCTCCGGATTTGAAGTAGACGAACCATTTACCGTGAAACTGTACAAAAGTACTCACATGGATGCCGAGATTGGAACCGAACATCCAATGTTTGGGATCTCGGGGCACATCGAATGCCATGCCCACTTTACGCCATGGTCCGTTGAGTGAATCGGCCAGAGCTATGCCGGGACGCATGGTTTCGTACCGGCCAATCCCGTTGAAACCTGTGTAGAGCATCGCCCACCCCTTGCCGTTGCGTTGTACACAAGGATAAATCTGTGTACAATCGAATTCGCCCTTCTTGCCACGGGGAAGCGGCACGTCCACAAAGGTGTATGGACCTTCGGGCTTGTCGGAGGTATAATGCCTCAGTTCGGAATCGATAAGACAACCATCTGCATCTTTGGGCCAGCGTTCGCCGAAGAGATGGTATTTTCCGTCATCTCCCTGAACGGGCCACGCACTCCAACACCAGAATCCGGGCTCACCGCTTACGGCAATCCCTTTCCATTCCATTTTCCTGGTAAAAGGGCATTCGGGAATCCGCGCAACCATCTGCGTCGTCACGCCAGGATTTTCATTCGGCTTTTGATCTTTCAACGCCTCCACAACATCGAAACTCGGACCTTGCGATAATAACAAGGCGTGATTGACCGGAGGGACGATCTTTGCCGCTTTAGCGGTGTCGGGCTGTGCCGCCGCTGTTTGTACGGCAAGCATAAGCGTGGCAAACAGTGTTTTCACAAATCCAACAATGAGGGTTCGGCCGCTCAAACAATTTAGATTTAAGTTCATTTAAATTCCCTTTCCGAGGTTTACTGAGGTTTTGGTTTGTATTGATGACTATGAGATCTTCGATCCGCTTCTTGGGAAGCACATTCAGTTTATTGATTTCGCCGTCGCGACAGACGCATTCGATGGCGGTCTTGCCGGGAGCATAAAGTTTGAAGGCGACATTCCAATCCTTGGGCCAAGCGGGGAATTGAAAAAGCTGATGTTGGTGTTTGATGGGCGTTGGCGCGGGGGAGTGTTCGTTGCGGTGATACGAAATCACGCATTCGGAATTCTCCGATATCACGCCGGTGGACTCCTCGTTCAACATGCCCACACTCATCATGCTACTCATCCTTTTCGTCCTCATCATAGCTCTCCTTTACGTCCAGTCCGAAGATCCCTAGCGTCAATATTGATTCAATTCCTGACACTCTTTACCGTGATCACCTCGCTATTCAGGCGAACCCGCACCTCGCGCGGCTCGGACGAGGCGATGCGGTAGTTTGTGACTTTGCCGTCCTTCCATTCGATATCGAGGGTGAACCCGCCACGGGCACGCAAGCCTTTGACGCTGCCCGTCGGCCACGCCTTCGGCAAAGCGGGAAGCAGATCGATTTCGCCGTGCTGGGACTGCATCAGCATTTCCGCGATGAAGCCGGGCGTGGTCACCGAACCGTCGAGCTGCATGGGCTTGCCGTTTGGAGGGGAAGGGGTTTGCTGGTACGTGCAGAGGTTCTCCATTCCTGCCTCGCCGATCAACTCGGAGAAGATCTTGTCAGCCCGGCTGCCGTCGAGCAGCCGCGCCCAGATCCAGCATTTCCAGGCGCGGGACCAGTTGCCGCCGATGTAGGCGTCCGCTGGCGCGCCGCAGTGCGTGCAGGCGCACTTGAGTCTGGCATAATTGGGATCAAGCCGCTGCGCGTTTTCGCCGTCGCCCCGCAGGTTCATGGAGACCCGTGCCGCCTCGGCCAGCGACGTGTCGGAGTGCGGATTGATCTGCTGGCACGGGTGAACCGCCAGCAGTTGCATGAAGTGCCGGTGGTGACAGTTGGGATCGTCCACGTCCTCCACCCATTCCTGCAACTGGCCCAAGCGGCCAACTTTCAGAGGCATGAGCCGCATCCTTGCCTGGACCACTTTCTCGCGGAACGCTGCATCAACCCCAAGCACCTTCGACGCCTTGACGACGTTGTCGAACAAGTCGCCGACGAAGATCACGTCTTGCATCGGCGGCAGAAGAAATCCTTTTGGCGACTTCTGTTCTGCTGAGACCGCCGGAATGGCGATCAGCGAGCCCTGGTACTCGGTCAGATTCTCCAGCCAAAACTCGGCAGCCTCTTTCATCACCGGGTAGGCCTGGTTCTTCAGATACGTGTGATCCAGGGTGAACTCATAGTGTTCCCATAAGTGCCGGCATTCCCACGCCGCTCCGCTGGGGAAAGCTCCCCATTCTATATCCGCTCCTGGACTGGCGTAACCCCAAATGTTGCCGGTGGCGTGACCGACCCAGCCACGCGTGCCATAATAGGCCTTCGCCACCTCGCGCCCGGGTATAACCAATGCCTCGATCCACGCGAGGAAGGGCTCGTTGCACTCCGAAAGTCCCAGCGCGTTTCCGGGCATATAAAGTAGCGGGATGTTGATGTTGATCTGGTAGTTTCCCGACCAGGGCGCGGCGTAGTGGTTAGACCACGGACCTTGTATGCCGCTGGCCAGTGCTCCCGGCCGGGAGGCGCTGATCAGAAGGTATTTGCCGAAGTTGAAGGCCGCTTCCTTCAGGCCAATGTCGGCATAGTCATGCTTGGCGTAGAAAGCCCAACGCTGGTCCGTGGACAACGACTCGCGCGCGGGAATTCCACCATCGAGGTGGAGCCGGGTGCGCAGATAGAGACGCTGGTAGTCGGCCACATGTCCGGCGCGGATCGCCTGATAGGATTGCCCCTCCTGTTTCTTCAGCACTCCCGCAGTGATTGCCTCGGGGTCCGCCCCGCGATAGGCGGGCGGACTTAGCAGGTAATCCGTCGCCACGGTATAGAGGATCGTCGCGGCGGTTGCGCCGTTCACTAGCAAGAGACCTCCATTCCTGGGGGATGCTGCCAGCGTCCCCCCTTCAGGCACGACTTTGATCTTCACCCGGTAGGGCCGGTTGTTGTCGTCCAGGTTTCCGCTCAGCTCCCACAGCCCTTGCTCGGGCGAGACGTTGATCACGGGAGGGCGCTTCTTGTGCGCGACATCAATACCCAGGTCAAAACCAAGCGCGCCGGGCTTGTCGCAACTGATCCGCAGGATCAGGGCACGCGCGGGATAACTGCAGAAATACTCGCGGCGGTAGTGGACGCCCTGAATCTCGTAACCAACCGATCCAATCGCTTGCTGCAGATCAAGTTCACGGACGTAGTTGGTGACCGCGCCATCGTGTCCTTCGAAGTTCAGGTAAAGACTGCCGACGGTTGAAAGCGCGCCGAAGCGCGAGTAATCGCCCCGCATGCGCTGCGCAAACCGTGCGTCAGCCTCGCCGATTTTGCCACCAACGATGAGCCGGCGAATCTCCGCGATGTGGTCTTTACCCCCAGGAACGATACCATAGGCGTTGTTCGTCGAGTCCCCGGGGCCGCCAGTCCAGAACGTCTTCTCGCCCAGCGTGAACTGCTCCTGCTTGACACCGCCGAAAAACGACGCGCCGAACCAGCCATTGCCGAGATGAAGTGCCTGCGAATTCCATTCCTTGCCGGGCTGCTGATACCAAAGGCGTTCGTTGCTAGTTGCGGCGGTCTCCGCTCGTATGGCGGCGAGTGACAGGGAAAATATCAGACCGATAAGTTTGCAGTGTTTCATTTGTTAGAACTTCCCGCCGGCCACTCCCATAATCTTTAGGCGTTGGCGCAAACATGCCAAACGGGCGGAGAAATCCGCGAAGTTGCGGCCCTCCCTGCTCGTCCAGCCGGTTTCGGCCAGCGCGCACAGGCGCGGGAATGTGCGTGCATCCACCTTCTGAATCGATGACGTGGTCTCGCCCCACATGTTGCCCTGGACCCCCAGCACCTGACTGGCCTGGGCGGCAGGCAGGTCATGGGGCGCCGGCTCATAGTCGTAGGTGCGTTGCAGCGGCGTGTCGTTGTCGAGGTAATAGTCCGGATGCAGCGCGACCACCACGTCCTGGCCCCTGCCGGTGGCTCCGGCGACGGCCGATGCGCCGCGCCAGGCCATGACCACCGCGCTGCTGCCGTTTTTCAATCCGCCTTCGAGGATTTCATCCCAGCCGACCATCCTGCGCCCTTTGGCGGTTAGGTAGTGATCGATCCCGCGGACAAACTCGCCCTGCAGGCGGCCAATATCCTCATGGAACGGCAGCCCCTGGCCTGACGCGACTTGCACACGGAACGAGGTCACCTCCGCGGGCAGGGCCAGCCCCAAAAGTTCACCCATACGCGGCTTGCACTTCGCGCAGGCCCGCCACGGGCCGGGCGGCACTTCGTCCGCACCGATATGAATATACGGGGAGGGAAACAGCGCGAGCACCTCGGCGAGCACATTCGTGGCAAATTCGAACGTGGCTTGCTGCGAGACGCACAAGGGAGCGCTCCAGCCCCCCGGTGGTTTGCCGCCACAGGCCAGCTCGGGATACGACGCGATGGCGGCGCCGCTGTGCCCGGGCATCTCAATTTCCGGCACGAGCGTCACATACCTCTCCGAGGCATACCCGACCAGTTCCCTGATGTCCGCCTGCGAGTAGAACCAGCCATCGCCTGTCCTGCCGCCATAATCCGGCAAGCGCGAGCCCGTTTCCGCCAGTTTAGGGTAACGTTTGATTTCAATCCTCCAGCCCTGGTCATCGGTCAGATGCAGTTGGAGGATGTTGAGTTTATGCAATGCCAGCAGATCGATATATCGCTTGAGTTCCTCCTTGGTGCGGAAGTTGCGGGCCGGGTCTATCAGATAGCCGCGCCACTTGAATCGGGGCTGGTCTTCAATCGAAACACACGGAACCTTCCAGGCAACTCCCTCAACCTTCTGCCTGCTCTCGACCTCAACGGGCAGAAGCTGGCGCAAGGTCTGCACGCCATAGAACACGCCCGCCGGCGTACCAGCCGTGATGGTTACGCCCTTCAAGGTGCACACCAGCCTGTAACCTTCCTCGCCGAGATCTTTCTGCGCGGCATCAAGCGTCAGGACAAGATCACTGGACTTCGAAAACCACGGGGATTTAACGTCCAGCTTCATCCCGGTCGCCGGCGCCAGAAGATCAGCCAGATATTGACCAATTGCCTTCATTTCCGGAGTGGATGGCTTGACAGAAATCACGGTCTTTTCCGGCAGAATAAAAGCTCCCTCGCCCTGCTGAATCTTCAGCGGCTTCGGAATAACCTGACATATCGCCCCGTCCGCCGCCAGAAGCCGCATCTGCACAACTAACATCAATACCGCAACACGAATCATAACCCATTCCTTTGCTGTTTCGGTCGAACCTTTTCGGCCTCATCCTGTCTCACCTTTGTTTCCATTCTTCACTTCCCCTGGCGTGGCCCGGCACCTCCGGTATTGATTCAATTCCGTACACTCTTTACCGTGATCACCTCGCCATTCACGCGAACCCGCACCTCGCGCGGCTGTGACGAGGCGATGCGGTAGTTTGTGACTTTGCCGTCCTTCCATTCGATATCGACGGCGAAACCGCCGCGGGCACGCAAGCCTTTGACGCTGCCCGTCGGCCACGCTTTCGGCAACGCCGGAAGCAGGTTGATCAGATAAGCCGCCTCCTGTTTCTGCCCGCTGGCTGCCGCCTTCCGGCCTCTGTCCTCAGCATTTTCATGGCTCTGCAGCAGTATCTCGCAGAGAGCGGCGGTGATGCCGAAATTGCCGTCCATCTGGAAAGGGGGGTGAACAGCGAAAAGGTTGGGCAACGTGTTGTACGTGAGCAGGCTGCGCACCATGCGGTGGGCGTTTTCAGGTTCTCCCAGCCGCGCCCAGAGCGCGCAGCGCCAGGGCCAGGTCCAACTGCGGCGGCTGTCGCCCGACTCGCCGCGCGCGGCGAGCGAGACTGCGGCGGCCTTGGCGAACTCGGGCGTCGCGGCCAGGCCGATCTGTCGGCCAGGATAAACCGCGAAGAGGTGCGAAGTGTGACGGTGCCCGTCCTTCGGGTCGTCGCGGTCAGCCATCCACTCCTGCAACTGGCCCCACTTCCCGATCTTCGGGCCGACCAGCCGGTCGCGCAGCGCGGCGAGCGAGTCGCGAAAGTCCTTGTCGGCGCCCAGCGCGTCAGCCGCGGCCACGGTGTTGTTGAAGAGATCCCAGACGATCTGCTGGCTGTAGCTCACGCCGTCCTCGTCCGGGCCGTGTTCGGGCGACCACGCGTTCGGAACGGCAAGGCGTCCGTCGGGCAGCGCCTTGAGCTGGTCCTGCCAAAACCCGCAGACCTCTTTCATCATCGGGTAGGCGATCTCTTTCAGGTAGGCCTTGTCGCCGCCGAAGGCATAGTGCTCCCACACGTGTTGGCAGTACCAGGCATTGGCGGTCTTGTCCCATTTCCAGCCGAGGCCGCCATGGATATTGTGCGAGGTGCGCACGGCCCAGCCTCGCGCGGGTCCTTTGGCGGTTTGGAACTCCTTCTCTGCGGCGGTGGCGGTGCGCCAGACCGGGATCTGGCTGCGGATCAGGTCGATCAAAGCGGTGTGGCAGTCGGCGAGGTTGGCGGGCTCGGCGGGCCAGTAGTTCATCTGGACGTTGATGTTCGCGTGGTAGTCGCTGTGCCACGGCGGGTTGTTGCTGTCGTTCCAAAGGCCCTGCAGGTTGGCGGGCAGGGTGCCGGGGCGCGAGCAGGCCTGCAGCAGGTAGCGGCCGT
>CAZXVN010000123.1:0-5640 GCA_964643945.1 uncultured Lentisphaeraceae bacterium
ACCGCCGTCACGCCGCGGTAAAGGGGCAAGGTCTGTAGCCAACCGGTTTCCGAGGCTGGAAACCTTAAAAACATTGGTGTTTTTGAAGACCAGCACCCCTAAAAAACCTGTTTTCAGGGTCGAATAGCGAAAGTCCGGTTAAAGCGGGCTGTTGAGAATTGTGGGCGAACGGACTGTCTGATGCAAGTTCCGGTTATTCTATTCCTTTAGTTCCGCAGGAACTTGAGGGGGCGTAAGCAGACGTTCAACCTCCTCAGAATAATACCCGCACGCGCGTGAGTGTCCGGGAATGTACACCTTATGAAGGATGCCCTGCTTGGCCAATAATTGCACGAAGGCCCTTGTCTTCCCGAATCTGGAAGCGACCTCTGTCGTGCTCATCACCCGCCTGACAGGTTTCTGGTCTCGATCATTGCGGACTTTCCTGCCGTGGCTGCGAACGACTGAGAGAATCCAGGCCCGTTCGTCCATGGTCACGGTCGGGTCAGCACGAAGAATGGCTCTGATGGCATCCACGGTTGTCGGGAACATAGGCATCTCCTTTCCTACCGTACCGAAACGGAGTCCCCGTCAGACGGCAGAATGAGGGCTAGCACGCAGGCCCGCCCGTGCGGTCAGGTGGTGAGGCGTTTGGCGAGGCGGAGGGCGGCGCTGAGGTGGGGGAGTTCGGCGGAGATGGAGGATTGGAGGCGGGCGCGGGCGGCGAGGTAGGACTTGAGCAGGGCGAGGGCGTCCTCGCCCATTTCGGTGCCGGTGAAGAGTTCCTTGGCGGAGTCGGTGAACTGTAGGCCGAGCTGGATCGTGCCGGGCGCGAGGTAAACGCCGATGTCGAAGTTGGAAAGGAGCAACCGGTGGGTGCGCTTGCGTTTCGAGCCGCAGGAGTCGAGGAACCAGGTGGGCGAGCCGGTGGAGTCGGCGTGGAGAAGTTGGAGGAGTTTGCGTTCGATGCGCCAGAGTTCGAGGATGGCGTCTTCGGAGACGTTGAGGGTGCGGAGAGTGATGACGGTTTGTAGGAACAGGAGATAGGATTCGGAGTAGGCCGCGCCTTTGAGGACCGGGAGTTCAAAGCGCTTTTGTAACCCTTGCAGGTAGACTGCGGGGCGGTTGAAGGCATTGGCGAGGTTTGCGAGGGTGTGCATATTCAGGATGTTAGCGGAAACCGGCGGAGCGAGGCAACAGGTAAAGCGCGGCGCGGGGGTGGGTGTTATTAAATGGTTGCAGGTGTGTGGGCGTTTGGAGTTTGACCCGAAGTCTGATCCTTGGCGTCACATTTTCTTCTTCTTTGCACTGGCAATCACAACCGCGCGTTGCTACTTTATAAAAACGTGAAGCTGACCGTGTATCGCCTTGTTGCGTCGTACATGCGTCAGTCGATGATTAACGCACTTTGGGGATAGCGCAGCATGATCACCACGAAAACGAACGGAAAAGAGAACGAAGATGTCTAATCCGTTTTTCGAACACCCGATCCTGAACTCGCCCTACGCCTGTCCTCAACGCCATTGGGAGCTTGATGGCGACGGCCAGCCGACCCAGCAGATCATCGAGGAGCGCCGCAAGGCCGAGTTCATCTCGCCGATCCCGAAACCCAAGAAAAGGAAAGCCTCTTCCGACCAGCAGCAGTTTGTTTTTGACGAGGGCAAAGGTCTTTCCACCGAGAAGCAGCAGTACGATCCGACGCCCGTCATCAACGAGCTTCGCCACTATGTGAATCAGTGGCGTTCCCTCCCTAATCCGAACCAGTGGCAGGTCACCCCGGAAACCGCCCGACTCCTGCAGCATTGGCGGCACCACAGCTTTTCCAGTATACGCCCTTTCTTCTGCCAGGTTGAAGCCATCGAAACCCTGATCTGGCTGACCGAAGTCGCCCCCCAGTCTGGCAAAATCGGCAAGGGCTTTCTGGAGCACCTCGCCAACGCCAACCGCGATGCCAATCCCGAACTAATGCGCCTGGCCCTGAAACTCGCCACCGGCGCGGGCAAAACCACGGTCATGGCGATGATTATCGCGTGGCAGACCATCAACGCTGTCCGCCGTCCCGCCAGCAAGCATTTCACCCGAGGCTTTCTTGTTGTTTCTCCCGGCTTGACCATCAAGGACCGCCTGCGCGTGCTCCAGCCCAACGATCCGGACGCCTACTACGCCGACCGCGAACTGATCCCCAGCGACATGTTGGAGGACGTCAACCGCGCCAAGATCGTCATCACCAATTACCACGCCTTCAAAATGCGCGAGCGCATCGACCTCTCTGCCGGCGGTCGCGCGCTCCTCAAAGGCCGGCGCGGCACGGATCTGAACACCCTCGAAACCGAAGGCCAGATGCTCCAGCGGGTCATGCCCGACCTCATGGGCCTGAAGAACGTTCTCGTGATCAATGACGAGGCTCACCACTGTTACCGCGAAAAACCGGAAGAGCCCGACGACGAGGCGCTCAAGGGCGACGAGCGCAAAGAGGCCGAGAAAAACAATGAGGCCGCCCGCCTCTGGATCTCTGGCCTCGAAGTCGTGAACCGCAAACTCGGCGTTGCCCGCGTGATCGACCTCTCCGCCACGCCTTTCTTCCTGAGCGGTTCCGGCTATGCCGAAGGCACTCTCTTCCCGTGGACCATGAGCGACTTCTCGCTCATGGACGCCATCGAGTGCGGTATCGTCAAGCTGCCGCGTGTCCCCGTGGCTGAGAACATCCCCGGCGATGAGCTTCCCGTCTTTCGTAACCTCTGGGAAAACATCCGCAAGGATATGCCCAAAGCCGGACGCGGCAAAGGCGGTGTGCTGGACCCTCTCAAATTGCCGACCCGCCTTCAGACCGCACTCCAAGCGCTCTACGGTCATTACGAAAAGACCTATCGGCTCTGGCAAAAGCAGAACATCCGTGTTCCGCCCTGTTTCATCATCGTCTGCCAAAACACCGCGATTTCCAAACTCGTTTACGACTACATATCGGGCTTCCAGCGCCCGAAGGAGGACGGCACCTCCACGCTCGAAAACGGGCGCCTCGCTCTTTTCCGCAACTTTGACGAGACCACCGGCAACCCGCTCGCACGCCCCAACACCCTGCTGATCGACAGCGAGCAGCTCGAAGCGGGCGACGCGCTGGACGACAACTTCCGCTCCATGGCCGCCGACGAGATCGAGCGCTTCCGTCGCGAGATGGTGGAGCGCACGGGCGACGCCCGCGCCGGAGAGACCATCACCGACCAAGAGCTGCTCCGCGAGGTCATGAACACCGTCGGCAAGCCTGGCACTCTCGGCGGTTCCATCCGTTGTGTGGTCTCGGTTTCCATGCTCACTGAAGGCTGGGACGCGAACACCGTCACCCATGTGCTCGGTATCCGCGCGTTCGGCACGCAGTTGCTTTGCGAACAGGTCATCGGCCGCGCCCTGCGCCGCCAGTCCTACGACCTCAATGATGAAGGCCTCTTCAACGTGGAGTATGCAGACGTGTTCGGCATCCCCTTCGATTTCACGGCCAAACCGGTCATCGCGCCGCCGCAGCCGCCGCGCGAAACAGTCCAGGTCAAGGCCATGCGTCCCGAACGCGACCCCTTGGAAATCCGCTTCCCGTGCGTCGAGGGCTACCGCGTCGAACTTCCGGAAGAACGCCTCACCGCCACATTCAACGACGATTCAGTTCTTGTCCTCAGCCCCGACCTGGTCGGCCCCTCAATCACCCACAATTCGGGCATCATCGGCGAAGGTGTCGACCTGAGCCTCCAGCATCTGGGCGACATGCGTCCCTCCACGTTGCTCTTTCACCTGACACACCGCCTGCTCTACACCAAGTGGCGCGACCCCGGCGAGGAGCCCAAACTCTACCTCTTCGGCCAGCTCAAGCGCATCGCCAAGCAGTGGCTCGACACCTGCCTTGTATGCAAAGGCCAGACCTACCCTGCGTTGCTGATGTATCAGGAGCTGGCCGACATGGCCTGCAACCGCATCACCGCCGGGATCACCGCCGCCCATGGAGCTGCCTGTCCCATCAAGGCACTGCTCGATCCTTACAACCCCACCGGATCAACCTCCCACGTCCGCTTCAACACCTCCAAGTCCCTGCGCTGGGAAACCTGCGCGGACCGCAGCCATATCAACTGGATCGTGCTCGACAGCGACTGGGAAGGCGAGTTCTGCCGCGTCGCCGAACAACACCCGAGCGTCCGCTCCTACGTCAAGAACCACAACCTCGGTCTCTTCGTCCCTTACCGCTACGGTTCAGAGACGCGCACCTACATCCCGGATTTCCTTGTGCGAGTAGATGACGGCCACGGCGCTGACGATCTCCTGAACCTGATCGTCGAAATCAAGGGTTACCGCCGCGAGGACGCGAAAGAGAAGAAGTCCACCATGGACAACTATTGGATTCCTGGCGTGAACCAGCTTAAGACGTATGGCCGTTGGGCCTTCGCCGAGTTCACCGATGTCTACGAAATCGAGTCCGATTTCGCGACCAAAGTCGCCGCCCGCTTCGACGAAATGATCGGGAGGGTTACCCAGCCATGACCACTGCACTCTCATATCCTGACTATCCGGCCTTCCTTGCGGCGCTGAAAGACCGCGTCCTCCAGGCCCGGACCTTTGCCGCCCGCGCCGTCAACCGCGAGATGATCCTGCTTTATTGGGATATCGGCTACAGCATTTTGGAGAAACAGCAGAAAGCCGGCTGGGGCGACGCGGTCGTTGTACGGCTTGCCGCCGACCTTCGGGCTGCGTTTCCCAACATGCGGGGATTCTCGGCACGGAACATATGGGATATGCGCCGTTTCAATGAGGCTTACACAAGTTCTCCATTTCTCGCACAGACTGTGAGAGAAATGGCAAGTACTCCGAAATCTCAGATTCTGCGACAAGCTGTCGCAGAATTGGACACGGGCAGCCAAACGGGACATATCGAGTTTGTGCGGCAGCTTGTCGCAGAAATCCCATGGGGCCACCATTTGCTGATTTTGAACAAACTCACCGATCCCGCCGCGCGGCTTTACTATCTCCGAGCCACCGCCCGGTTCGGCTGGTCCCGCAATGTCCTGCTCCACCAGATCAAGGCGCAGGCCTACGAACGCGCCGTGCTGGAAAAGAAGACGCACAATTTCCCCCTCGCGTTACCCGAATATCTCGCCGAGCAGGCCGACGAGATGATGAAGAGCCGCTATAACCTGGAGTTTCTCGGCATCACGCGTGAGGTCAGGGAGCGTGAACTCGAAGACCGCCTCGCCGCCCGCCTCAAACAGTTCCTGCTCGAACTCGGCTACGGCTTCTGCTTCGTGGGCCGCCAGTACCGGCTCGCCCTCGGCGAAAAGGAATACTTCATCGACCTGCTCTTCTACCACCGCTTCCTAAAGTCGCTGGTGGCCTTCGAGCTGAAGGTCGGCCCGTTCGAGCCCGAATTCGCCGGCAAAATGGATTTTTATCTGAACCTGCTCAACGACACCGAGCGCGGCCCCGGCGACCAGCCCTCCATCGGCATCATCCTCTGCACCGAAAAGGACGACGTGGAGGTGGAATACGCGCTGCGCGCCAAAACCAATCCGATCGGGGTCGCCGTCTATCAGCTCCAATCCAAACTGCCGGCGGACCTGAAAGGAAAACTCCCGACCGCGAAGCAACTCACGGACGTCGTGCGCTCCGTGCTGCCACTGTCTCTTATAC
>CAZXVN010000124.1:0-4579 GCA_964643945.1 uncultured Lentisphaeraceae bacterium
TATCTCCTCCTCGCACGTCGACGCCGCTTTGGAAAGTCTCTTCTTTGTTCCACGATCAACTACCTTTACGAGTGCCGACGTGAACTCTATACCGGCCTCGCCATTCATCCGTTCTGTGGCTGGAGCAAAACCAAGCCGGACGTAGATCGCAGCCTGACAGATCTCGATACAGGCTCGGCAGCGTCACCGCAGGCATCGCTTTTATTGACACTGGCCAGACAAGCCAGACCCTACGGCATCGCTTTGACGGGACGGCTACTGCCGGTCGATTTCGTCGCCTTGCTCGCGGGCATCCACGCCCAGACCGGCCGCCGCGTGGTGGTGATCGTGGACGAATATGAGAAGCCGGTGCATGACCACATCACGGATCTAGCCATGGCGCGTAAAATGCGCGATGTGCTCTCTTCTTTTTATGGTGCGCTCAAGGGCTGCGATGCGCATCTCGAAAAAGTTTTTATCACCGGCATCGGACGTATGGTGCGCACGAGCATCTTCTCAGAGCTGAACCAGGTGAAGGATGTGACCCTTCTCCCAGAGGCGGCGGAGCTCTGCGGCTGCACCGAGGCGGAACTGCATCGCGACTTCGTCCCATTCATTACGCGCTTGGCGCAGGCCAACGCCCTGACGGATGAGCAGACGTGGAATCTTCTGAGGGAACGCTACAACGGCTATTGGTGGGGGACAGGCGAGAAGGTCTATAATCCGTGGGCGATCCTCAACTGCATGGCCGACCGCACGTTCGGCAGTTACTGGTGGGCCAGCGGCACGCCGGGAATGCTGGTCGACATGGCAGCCACCCTGCAACGCCCGGATGGCGATCTGGAAGGCGTCGAGACCACAAACATCTCCTTGCTCTTCGACATCACTCAGCCCAAACCTGTGCCGCTGCTCTGGCAGTCAGGCTATCTCACAATCAAGTCCGTCAGCGGCCAGGTCTACACCTTGGGATTCCCCAACGCCGAAGTGCGTGAGGCTTGGTTCAGCATGATGCTCGGACACTTCTGCGGATCGGACGGAGTCGACGGGCAGACCTCTGCCGCCATCATGATGGATGCCCTTCGTACGGGCGACCGTCCTCAATTCGAGCGAGCCATGATCGCGCTTTTCGCGGCCATTCCGTATGACCTGCACGTCAACCGCGAGGCCTACTACCACTCGATCTTCTTCGCCGTCCTGCAAGCCACCGGCGGGGAGGTTCTCGCCGAATCGCACACGGATAAAGGGCGCATCGATGCCGTGATCAAGACCCCCAAGGCCATCTATGTGATCGAGCTCAAACTCGGTTCCGCCGAGGAGGCGCTGGCGCAAATCAAATCGCGACGCTATTACGAGCCCTACCTCACCGACCCCCGCCCCGTCATCCTGCTGGCCGCTGGCGGCTTCGAAGACCGCGCGGTGCAATGCCTCTGGGAAGAGGTGGAGAGAGGGAGTGAAAAGGGTAAAGGGTAAAGGGCAGATTAACGACTGCGAAACTTGGCGACGGCCTGGGCGCGGGACTGAACATGGAGCTTGTCGTAGATGTGCCGCACATGGGTCCCGACGGTGGGAACGGTGATGCCTAAGTTATCGCCGATTTCCTTGTACACATACCCTTGCACCAACAGCTCCAGCACCTCCCGCTCGCGCTCACTGAGCGGCGCAGATGCCGAAACGTTGGGCTGGGAAGGCTGTTGAAAGGATTGCACTACCTTGCGGGCAATGCTGCTGCTCATCGGCGAACCGCCCGCCTGCAATTCCTCAATCGCCGCGAGCAACTCGGCACGCGTGGCCCGCTTGAGCAGATAACCGGTGGCACCCGCCGCCAAGGCCTGGAAGATCCGCTGCGCGTCGTCGTACACGGTGACCATCAGGAACAGTGTCGCCGGCCGAGACGCTTTGAGCGCGCGGACGCACTCGATCCCGTCTTGCCCGGGCAAGTTGATGTCCATCAGCACAATATCCGCCGGCGTCCCCGGCAGCGTGGCGATGGCGGTTTCGGCGCTGTCACACGCGGCCACCAGTTTCAAGTGCGACGCGCTGCTCACCCAGTCGGCGAACAACGAGCGCAGGTGGGCATCATCCTCGACGATCGCGACACGTGTCATGGCCGTTTTCATGCGCCTCGCTCCTGTACAGCCGTGGCCGGGATCGCAAACGTGACGCGGATCCCGCCACGGGCCGGGCTCTCGATGCGAAAAGTCCCGTTCAACTGGGTCAGCCGGTGACGCATGTTCTCAAGGCCGTTGCCGGTCCGCACGCCCGGCGCACCAGGCCCGCCGGGCAAGCCCCGCCCGTTGTCCGCGACGAACAATTCAACCCCGTCCGCTGTCACCGTCAAGCCGACTTTGATCTCGGTGGCGCGGGCGTGTTTCAACACGTTGCCGACCGCTTCCTTGAATGCCAGAAACAATTGGTGCCGTTTTTCCGCAGAGAGCCGCCACTCCGGCAAATGCAGCGGCAGCTCCAGCCGGCAGCGCAACCCGGCGTCCTTGGCCGCCCGTCCCGCGTAACTTCCGAAGTAGGTGGCCAGACTGTCGAGCGAATCATGCGACGGGTTGATTGCCCAGACAATTTCATCCATCGTGCGGGTCATCTCCCGCGCAATATTCCGGACCATCCCGAATTCCTCCCTCACCTGTGCCGGCTCGCGGGATCCGGTGGTCGCGTTTTCCGCCAAGACAGAAATGCGGGTCAGGCTCGTGCCAAGATCGTCGTGAATGTCGCGGGCGATGCGGGCCCGCTCCTGTTCCAGCGCGAACTCATGCTGAAGCCGCACCCCGGCCACATACCGCCACGCCACGAAAATCAGGTCGCGGCCAGAAGTACCCAGAGCAGCCAGAACCAGCGTTGCTGCATGACCGGCAACAGAATTGCCAGTTCGATTCGTTGCTCCTCGCCGGGTCGGCGGTTCCCGAGCGTGAGCTGCCAGACGTTCTCCCCGCCGGCCTTGATTTCCTCAACCGCGCAACCGACCGCCTCCCTCACCACCGGGCGGAACCGGCTGTACACAAACAGGTCGCCCTCCCGCGCGCCCGCGTCCGTCAGCTCGATCTGCATGGCCGAACGCAGAGTCGTCACCCGCTTGATCTCCGCTGCGCCGCAATAGATGTGCAGGCCCGACCCGATCAGCAAAGGTCGGTCCTGCGACGGCGGCAGCTCGGTGAAACAGAGGTGCTGGGACGCGGACGGCGCCAGGAACGGCGTAGTCCAGCTCCCCTCGGCCACGCCCAGGTAACGGTTGTCCCAGAATGACCAGACCGCATAGCGCCGCTTGGGATCCAACCCGATGCGGGCGAAATCGAGTCTCACGGTCTGCTCTTTCTCCAGCGGGTTCCACAGCAAGGCCACGGTCCAGTCGCCCCACTCGCGGGTGACGTGGCCGACAAGGCGGGGCCATTCGGGACTCACGCACAGGTCCAGCACCTCCGTGCGCTCCTTCGCTGGCGGGCTCAGGATCTCGACGTTCCGCCAGTAGGGCTTGAAGCGCTCCGCGTGCCAGAGGTCAGAGGTGAACGCCGCTCCACAGGACAGCCCGACCATGCTGATCCAGGTCCGCGCCAAGGGCCAGCCGCCCACAACCGGGCTGACGTCCTTCACCTCCGTGGCCATGTAGTAGCCGTCATTGTCAACCGCGAACCAGCGGCCGTTGAACTGGTACGCCCGGAGCACAGCATTCATGATTGCACGGACGCCATGGCGACCCGTGTCGTCCCCGGTGCGGCAGGCGTCCACCAGTCCCAGCGTCGCCCGGTCCGGATAGCCGTAACAATACAGGATATAGGTATCCTCACCGGTCACCCGCCGGAACTCCTGAATGTCTTCCCGACACGTTTGAAAAACCGTCTTGATTCCTCCGGGAGCAAAAGGCGGAATGCCTCGCGTGAGTTTCAAGTAACTGAACCCCGCCTCGACCGCCCGCCTCACACGCACGGCACTCTCGGCCTGAGTTGACGGATAGAGCAGTTCCAGCCTCAGGCCGGGGCGCGCCCCCGCCGCCGCGATGCTCCGCGCATAAAATGACAGACCCTCGGGAAACTTTGCGTTCGTGTCCGTCGCTTCGCCAACCTGCGGCTCGTAACCCTTGTCGATGAGGATAACTTCAGGCCGCAGACGGCCTCCCGACTTCTCAGCCGCGTCGAGCACGGCTAGCACATCCTTGCCGGTGACATCAGTTCTCAGGGTATGCCAGCTTTCCCAACCGGACAAGGCACCCTTGGCGGTCCGCGCCCCGTGTGTCTTGGCCACCCAGTCGGGCCAGCGCGCCAGCGCCTCACCGGGCGGCTCCATGAACAGCGCCACCTGCTGCCCCCACCGGGCCGCGCCCGGCTCAACACGGACTCCGCTCATGTCAGAGGTCAGGGTCAGCCCCGCCCCGTCCTTGCCCAAGGCCGCGACATGGCCGTACACATAAGCCAAAGGCTCCCCCACCGGGCCGAACAGAAACCCCGCCCCGTCATGACGGTAGAAACCGCCGCACTCGAAGACATACAGGGGTTTGCTGATCTCACTGAGCGCGGACACGACCGGCGTCTGGGGATGCAGCCCCGTGAGCAGCCACTCCGCCGGACTGCCGGATATCTGGAAAGACCGGGAAACGCGG
>CAZXVN010000125.1:0-18291 GCA_964643945.1 uncultured Lentisphaeraceae bacterium
AGGCCGGGGGACACGCCGGCGCCGAAAACAACTTCGTCCCGCCGGGGCCCTACCGCTTCGGCTTTGACGATTTCTGGGCCGCCTTCAATTTCGGGCACGACAACTACCGCTATTCCTATTGGGCCGACAGCCCGCAGGAGCTGCGCGGCACGGAGTTCAGCCCGACCCATTTCACCAATATGGCCATCGAGCAAATCAAGCTCCATGCGCAAGCCAACGAATCGTTCGCAATGGTCGTCGCCTACAGTCCGCCGCACGATCCCTGGGGCGTGAAGAATGTGCCGAAGGAGTGGTACGACAAGTTCGCGGACGTGAAGTTTCCGCTGCCCGAGACGTGGCAGGAGCAGCCGGACCCCTACATGGACCGCAACACCAACCCGTCGGCGTGGCTGACCAACTGGAAGCCGAAGCTGCCGGATATGATGCGGGTCTATTACGCCCAGACCGCCGCGCTCGACGAGCAGGTCGGCCGGCTGCTGGCGGCCCTCAAGGAGGCCGGGCAGGAAAAGAACACCATCGTGATCTTCATGTCCGACCACGGCGAGATGTTCGGCGCCCACGGACGGGTTTACAAGATGACCTTTTACGAAGAGGCCGCCCGCGTGCCGCTCATCATTCGCTGGCCGGGCCACGTGCCGGCCGGGGCGGTCTCGGACGCCTGCATGTCCACCCCGGACATCATGCCGACGATCCTCGGGCTGTGCGGGCAGAAGATCCCCGCCGCAGTGGAGGGGATGGACCTCTCGCATCTGGCCTTGGGCCGTCCGGGGCCGGAGCCGGAGTTCGCCCTGTTGCAAGGCATGGGCCACACCTTCCAGTGGAACGACGGCTTTGAGTGGCGCGCCCTGCGCAATAAACAGTTCACCTACGCCCGCTATCTGAAAGACGGCAAGGAGCTGCTGTTCGACAACGTGAAAGATCCGCTCCAGAAATGCGATCTGGCCGCAGACCCGGCCCACGCAAACAAACTAGCCGAATTGCGGGGCAAAATGAATGGCAAGATGGCGGCGATTCATGACGAGTTCAAGACCTGCTCGTGGTATCGCGACCAATGGACCGACGACCGCGTCATCATGCGGGCCGGGCCGGGCGAGTTCAAGCGCGAGCTGGGCCCCACCGTCAAGGTGGACACCGCCTACGGCCGCATCCCGAAGGGCTAGCGCTCAACGCGCCTACAAATCATCGATGAGCGTTTCGCGCGTGAAACGTCCCGAGCCGCAAGACGGCGTGAGCAGGAACCACAATCCTGTGGCGAGACGGGTCCTCAGTCTGGAGAACCATGTGGCTGCCGACCTGATGGACGAGTCTATAACCCCAACGGCGGTACAGCACCTGCGCCAGCCTCCGCCCGGATATGTCGCGCGGCAGCTTCATGACAGACTGAGAAGTTCGTTGCGCACCAGATGCAGACGGATCGACGATACGTCCGGTTGATCAAAACAGTAGGCCGCAACCGCTTCCCGAACGTTGACCCGCAGCTCCGCCCACGAGTCTGCCTGCGTGTAGATGTCCGCACCCAGCGCTTCGGCCACATATCCGCCGTCGTCTTCCTGCGTCACCTCAAAAACAATTTCTTTCATGGCCGCTTCCCTTATCTGAACGCGCGTGTCCATTGTAGTCCGCCCCCTGCAAAAGAATCAAGCGCGCTTTTGGGCAGCGCGCTTTTGGGCGGGGGCATCGTTGCATAACAGGGGTTTGCAAGAGCCTCGTCAGGGTACAAGCCGCCCGCTCACGCGCCCGAGGCCGTTCGAGCTGGCGATCTCGCGGCCGTCGGCGAAGACGCGCAGCCCCTTGCCTTTTCCGTATTTCGTTCCGGTCTTGTCCCAAAGGATCGTAAGCGTGTGCCCGCGGTACGCGACGTTGTCCAGGCAAAAGAAGTCCCACTTGCCGTCGGGGACGAGCGGATGAACCTCGACGATATCGTCGGCCCGCGGCCGCAGGCCGACCAGGCCGGTGATGACGAGGTCGCAGAAGCTGGAGTGGTTGTAGTCCTTGCCGCGCTCGCGCAACACCTTGTCGGGCTCGCCCTTTTTCACCAGTTCGGCGTTACGCTCCTCGCAGCGCTTCCGCGCGATCCATTCGCCGGTGAAGGGATCCAGATCCTCGTCGATCCACGACACGGCCTGTCCGTCGTCGAGCGTCCGGCGCTGCGCTTTGGCATAGATCTGCAGCGTCTTGAGATAATCCTCCTTACCGACGGCCTCCTGCTGGTAATTGTGCAAGACGTTGGCAAGGGCGGTCAGTGTCACGGCGGTCGCATACGGCCAGCTCGGCCCGTTCCACTGGCAGCCGTGGCCTTCGTAAGAAATCGTGAAGCCCGGGTGGCGCTGCTCGGCGGTGGTCGGCCCGAAGGGAGCGAAGAACCCCTTTGGTTCCATCAGTTGCTTCCAGGCGGCCTCATAGCCCTTGCCGGCCTCGGGCAGGTTGAAATACCAAGGCGTGAAGCCGTGCAATTCGCGGACGTCGACGAGCGCAGCCTCTTGGCCCGCGCCCTCGCCGTCGTTGAGCGCGCGGACACTGTTGTTGCGGCCCATACGGATATCGAACGACTTGCTGATCTTGCCGTCAGGCGCGTGATTTTTCCCGGCGCCGAGGGCGCGCCATTCGAGGATGCCGCCCGACTTGTTTTTGGCCGACTGTACCTCAAGGCGGATCGCGTCGGTCTCGACCGGGTCGAAAGCCACCTTGTTGAAAGTGTCCAGCGCCACACCGTAGGCCGCGCGGTTCTTGACCGGCAACCACTCTCCGCCCTTGCGGACCAGCACGCGCCACGATGCCGGTTTCCCGAGTGCGGGCCCGCCCTCCGCCCAGTAAACCTCGGACGCGTCGAAGGTCCGCGGTTTGTCGAATGTGTATTGCACCCACTCGAGGGTTCCGCGGTGTTCGCTGTCCATCCAGTGCAGCCTCGGCACGGAGCCGTCCTGCGAGTTCTTGGGAGTGGTCAGCTCATAAGAACTGCGCGGCAGCGTCTTGAAGAACTTGGCCGCCGGATCCCACAGCTTGGTTTGGACGAGCTGCTTGAGCCGGTCCGCCTTGCGCTGGTATTCGGCGGCCACCTCCTTGCGCCCCGCCAGCTCAGCGATGCGGGCGATGGCGGCCGCATCGCCGAACATGTAGCTGTTGATGGTGGCGCGCTTGCCGCTCTTGCCGATCGAGACCTCCATTCCGTCGCGGTCGTCGATCTGCCAGAACAAGCCGTCGGGGGTCAGGCGGCTCTGCTCCCAGCCCTCGTAATTCTTGACCAAGTCGTCCAGAAGGCCGGTCGCCAAGGCCTTGTCGCCTTTGACCAGATAGTAGGCGTAGAGCGCATCGGCAGCCCAGAAACTATATTGCCGCGGGTTGCCTCCCTTGCGGAACCAGAAGGCGGCGTAGTCGTCGAGATACTTCGCGTCAGCCAGCCAGCGGCCTTCATAGAAGTGGTGTCCGGCGGGGCACGAGATCGTGTTGTGCTTGGCGGCCCATGACACCTGCGGCAGGAACTCCGTGATCACCCAGCCGTCGGGCGTCTGCTTGATGTGCTTGCGGTACGTCCACCAGCGGAAATAGTACGTGCGCTCGATGTCCGCGTCGGGGCACGCGAAGAGCGGAATGTTGGCTTTGAGGAAGTCCCATGCCTCTGCGTTCGGGATTTTGTTCTTATAAAGCTCATTGTCCTCCTGGTTGAACGTGTCGACGTGGTGCTTGAAAGACTCGGCGCGGAGCACGGCAGGCGCCGGGGCGGCGGCTGCAGGCGCCAGCGACGGCGATAGCGCAGCCAGCGCCAGGACAATCATGGCGTGCGCCGAACGGCGCGGGCGGGTCAGCGGCACGCCCGCCGCCCGCGGAGCGGGAACAAACGATGAGGGTAAGTTACTTGAGCGATTAAGATTAGGATAAAGATTACGATTACGAATGGAAGCGTTACCTCCTAATCGTAATCGTATGCTTAATCGTAATCCGTTTGAAGTTATGGACAAGGGGCTCATGGACGGCTCCGTCCCTGCGCCTGCACCTGATCGAGCTTGCCGGACAGTTGTTTAACCCGTTCCGGATGTTGCCCGGCGACGTTGGAGGATTCGGCCTGATCCTTGGCGAGATCGTAAAGCGCGGCGCCGCCCTGCTGGTCGCGTTTGCCGGAGGATGGCTTGCCGCCGCCCGTTGTGGCGGGCATGAGTTTCCATTGGCCTTCGCGGATGGCGACCTTGCCGGAGTGCTCCAAGACATAGTCGCGGCCCTGCGGCGATTCGCCCAGCAGGGCAGGCAGCACATTGAAGCTGTCGGGCGCGTCGTCAGGGGCGAGCGTCTGGCCGGTCAGGGCGGCGAAGCTGGCGCAGAAGTCCACCTGGCTCACGATCGCGTCGCTGACGCCGGGCTTGACACGCGCGGGCCAGCGGACGACCATGGGGATGCGCGTGCCGCCTTCCCAAAGCGTGCCCTTGCCGCCGCGGAACGGGCCGGCGGGCTTGTGATCGCCGATCTTTTCGGCGGCGCCGTCCTTGTAGCCATCGTTGAGCACCGGCCCGTTGTCGCTCGTGAGAATCACCAGCGTGCTGTCGGTCAGCTTGAGGCGGTCGAGCGTGGCGAGCAGCTCGCCGACGCAGGCGTCGAACTCGACGATCGCATCGCCGCGCGGCCCCATCGTGGTTTTGCCGACGAAGCGGGGATGCGGCACGCGCGGCACATGGATGTCATGCGTGGCGAAGTAGAGGAAGAACGGCTTGTCCTTGTTGCGCTCGATGAACGCGACGCCCTTGCCCGTAAAGGTGTCGGCCATGTCCTCGTCCTTCCAGCGCGCGGACTGGCCGCCCTTCATGAAGCCGATGCGGCCGATGCCGTTGACCACGGCGTCGTTATGTCCGTAGGCCCAGTCCATCTTGAGGCGGTCGCGCTCGCTGATGCCGGTCGGCTCGCCGGGAAACGGCTTGCCGTAGCTGACCTGGACGGGATCGGCCGGGTCGAGCCCGACGATCCTCTGGTTCTCGATGTACACGCACGGCGCGCGGTCGCCGGTGGCGGCCATGATGAAGGAATAGCCGAAGCCGGCTTCGCGCGGGCCGGGCTTGATCTCTCCGTTCCATTCGATCAGATCCCCGCCGCGCCCGAGGCCGAGATGCCATTTTCCGACGATGCCGGTGGCGTAGCCCGCACGCTGCAGAAGGGAAGGCAAGGTGGCGCGGTCCGTCGGAACAATCATGGCCGCGTCGCCCGGCAAAATGCCGGTGCCTTTCTTGCGGAACGCGTATTCGCCCGTGATCAGGGCGTAGCGGGAAGGCGTGCAGGTGGAGGCCGCGCAGTAGCCGCTGGTGAGGCGCAGCCCCTCCTTGGCCAGGCGGTCGACGTTGGGCGTCTTGACGGCCGTGGCGCCATAGCACCCCACGTCGCCGTAGCCGATGTCATCGGCGTAAATCAGCAGAATGTTGGGCTTCTCTGCGGCGCTCCCGGCAGCGGCCGGAAACATCAACAGGACCGCAAGGCCGAAACAGGTAAAGCTTTTCATAGGTTGGCCTTCTTCGCTTTCTTTGGTGCGGCGGGATCTTTCGCTGCGGGCTTCTTGGAGGGCCTCACCTGTCCGTCCCAAGGCGCGGCCTTGTGCTCATCGAGCACCGCCTGCAGCTTCTGCATGGCCGCGAGCGCCGACGCATCGGCGGCGTCCTTGGCGACCGGGATCTCATTGAACGGCGCGTCCTTCATGTCGAAGAAACTGCCGTCGTTCGCGAGCTTCCAGCGGGCATCGCGCACGAAGGACTTGCCCATAAGCTCGACGTAGACCCACTCCCGCGGATGCCCTTTCTCACCCTTGATCTGGGGGGCGATGCTGTGGCCGTCGAGGGTCACGCCTTGCGGCAGTCCCGCTCCGCCGAGCTCCGCAAAGGTGGTGAAGAAATCGGTGAAGTCGACGAGGTCGCGGTTGACGGTTCCGGCCGGGGTGGTGCCGGGCCAGTTGACGATCAGCGGCACGCGGCTGCCGCCCTCCTGCATGGAGGCTTTGTGGCCGAAGATCAGCTTGCCTTTCACGGGGGTGTAGGCGGAGGGGCGGATGCTGCCGTTGTCGCCGGCAAAGACGATCACGGTTTTCTCGCGCAGCTTGAGGCGGTCCAGTTCTGCGACAAGTTTGCCGATGAGCTTGTCCATGTAATCGATGTTGTCGATGTAGAGCTGCGCATCACTCGCGCCCGGCTTGCTGTCGGGCGTGGGCAGGATCGGGATGTGGATGTGAATCATCGGATAGTAAATAAAGAAGGGCTTCTCTTTGTGGCGGCTGATGAAATCCACAATGAAATCGTGCGTGAGGTCGGGCAGGTATTTGCCATCGGCCAAAGGCATGTCTTTGCCGTTGAGAATGTATTTGCCCTTCCAGTATACTCCGCTGTTTTTTGCGGCGATGGATTCGTCGAAGCCCCATTCGGCGGGGCCAGCGCTCATCTGGCCCCACTTGCCCGCAGACGCCGTGACGTAGCCGGCTTTTTTCAGCAAGGTGGACATCATGACCTCCTTGCCGGGCTTCATCGCGTCTTCGCTGTGGTTGCTGATCAGGCCGGTGCGGAACGGGTAGCGCCCGGTCAGCAGGGTGGCGCGCGAGGGGCCGCACATCGGCATCGAATAACAGGTTTCGAAGCGCATCCCCGCCTTGGCCAGCGAATCAATGTTGGGCGTCTTGAAACGGTCCGCACCGTAGCAGCTCACTTCACCCAATCCGACGTCGTCGGTCAGAATGAAGATGATGTTGGGCCGGGCCGCTCCCGCCTTCGGCTCAGCCGCCCCGGCGGGAGCGGCCAGCCAAAGAAGAGAGCCGGCTATGAAAGATCTGATTAACGAATTTAGAGGAAACTTCATAATGACCCGTCTTCCCTCGCCAGCACCCCCGCTGTCAGTTCCTAGCCCGGCATTGCCGGATCAGGAGGAGTCGTCTTGCCTATTAACGTAGAATATCCGTTTTTATTGCGCCGTCGTTTCAATATCAGGCAGCCGTTCCGACGCTTTGGTCGTGCTGTTCTGGGATTTTGATTTCGAGGCGTTGACCGCGCCGCCCGAAGATTATTCGGATTTGTTTTCGCCCGCGCGTCAACCGCGCGACCGGGAAGAGTACACGCCGGGGCCGTTTGACAAGTGACTAAACGATGTTGTGTCCTGGGTTCCGACACGCACATGAGACCTCACTTGAACAGGTCTGAGTGGGTGCCCGTTCGCTCAAAGAATATGTGCTCGCTCTCGACCCTGTAAATCAGCAACCAGTCCGATTCGATATGGCATTCACGGCGACTTGCATAATTGCCGATCAAACGATGGTCGCGGTGGATCGAGTCGAGCGCTTCTCCATCAAGCAGATTCCTGACAAGAATCTTGAACTTGTCAAGATTCTTGCCCCGCCGCTGACATCGCTTCAGATCCTTGGCGAACTGTTTGGTGTAGACGGGTGTGTACATCAGATTCCGAGTTTGCTGAACATGTCGTCCGCATCCTTACAGATCATCAAGTCGCGCCCGGCTTCGGATGCCTCAAATGCACGCTTCGTTGTATCCGTAGGTACGCATACGTCGAAAGGCAGTCCGCCGCGAAGTTCGACCTGCTTGTAAAAAATCGTGATCGCTTGCGTCGCATTCAGTCCCAGACGACTAAACACCGATTCCGCGTGACTCTTCAGCGCAGGCTCTAATCTGGCCCGGATCATCGCAGTCTTACTCATACGAGACCTCCATTTGAAGAAAGCGTATCACATCTGGGGTACACGAGGCAATCTTTCGGCAATTCTAATTTTGACAGAACACGCGTTGAGAGAAGGCCCTCACGGGCCCACTACAAACGAAAAGGCCTCGCTTTCGCAGGTTTGTAGTGGCGCCGTGAGGCGCTTTAAGCCGACTTTTTCAGCGGAATCAAAACATAAGTCCTGCGAGTCCTGCGTCCGCCCCGCTTTAATATTGCCGATCTACACCGGGTTCCGCTAACATCCTCACTATCAGGAGAAATGAAAAATGATTGTTCATACATTGAGTTTAACCGTGACGGATAAAGAAGTTGTCTCGGCAGCCCGGCGGATGTGGGAGATGCAGAAGCCGAACATGCCGCCAGAGGCGCAAGGGCAGATCAAAAACATTAAGGATGTGAATCTCGTATTTGGCCAGGGCGACATTGTTGTGACGGGGAAGTTTGTCATGGGCTTCATGCCGGTTCCATTTGAAGGGCGCTGCGAGCTGACCCATGAAAACGGGGGAGACACCTTAGTTGTCCGATTGACAAAGGTGAAAGCATCTTTCTTCAGCGGCGGCGGCGAGGCCATTGTTTCTGCGCTTTCCAATCAGATTCCGAAGATTCCTGGATTGACTGTCACGGGCGATTCTTTCCGTCTTCATTTCCCGACATTGCTGGCCCAGAAGGCTTTTAAAATAGGAAGCAAAATCCGTTCCATAGAGATTCGTCCGGGTCAACTCACATTTGCAATAGCCTAACGTGCCAGGCCGAAAGCTGTGGGGAGGACGCAAGATAAGCATCTGCGTCCGTCCCCGCAGACACAGGCCTATTGCGCCGGTGCCACAGCCTCGCCAACTGGACCCCCGGGAGGAACGGCCGCAACCGGCGCAGTGGCCACGCCAGAAAAGCACACGCCCTCGACATGTTCGCCCACCTGCAACCGTTCCGAGCCATCTGCCAGCCGCTTTCCCAGGATCTCGACGTTGTCGAATGTCACTCCGCGCACGGCGTGGGCCGCATCGGCGCCGCTGAGTTGTACGCGGTACGCACCGGTCTGACCGGCCAGGGTCACGTTGCGGAATCGGATGTTCTGCACATACCCCGGGACCTGGTTGCGCATGTACTGGTTGACGACCGGCTTGAGGCGGGCCAGCTCTGACTGCCCCTCCCCGTGGAGGCGCACGTCCTCCACAAGCACGTCCTCCAAGCGCATCTCCTCGCCGGGCTCGAACAGGAACGGTGTCATCGAGAAGTGGATGATGTCCAGGTTCCGCAGCGTAATGCCGCGCATGAAGGGCGCCCGGCTCTCGTGTCCCAGCAGGAAGATGCGCGCCCGATCACACCACAAAACAGAATTCTCCACCGTGATGCGCTCGACGTTACTGTTGGGTGCCGTGAGTTCGAGCCCCTTCATCGCCACGCAATCATCGTCGGTGCGGATGAAGCAGTCGGTGATCAGGACATCTTGGGAATTGCACGGGTTGATCCCATCGTCGTTCTGCACCCGTGAGCCACACAGCTTGACTCCCCGCACCGTAACGCGGCGGCTATCGCGCAGCACGATGGTCCAATGCGACGCGCCCCGAATCGTGATGCCGCTGACTGCGACATTCGTGCCGCAGATCGAAATCACATGCGGTGTTGGCCCCTTGCGCCACTCGTAGTCCGAACTGTCCAGAATGCCCTGGCCCATGATGCGGATGTTGTCCCCTTGGGCGACCACGCCGCCTTTCACCACGGCGCCACCCGCCAGGTAAAGCGTCTGATTGTTGGTGACGTCGATCCGGCCCGGACGGTGGATGCCGGGCCCGAAGTAAATCACACCCGGAGCCTCTGGCTTGGGCGGATGCTCCTCGGGCGGATTGGCGAACAGGAGCAACGGCCCCTTTTTGCCGTCCGGTTCGATGCTGAGCTTGCGCGGTCCGGGCAACGACACCACGAGCGTGCCGTCCGATTCCAAGCGCATTTTCACGTCCGGCCAGGAAGGCCGGATCACGGCGGCCCGCAACGAGCGCGGCGACGTGACGCGCACTTCCACCGGGCCGTCGGTGACGAAGTTGGCGAAAGAATAAGGGCCGCCAAAGTCCCATTCCTTGCCCGCAAACGGTGGGTCCAGTGTCCGTGCGGCGTAAACCGCAACGGGCTGACCGCCCGCCACGATCCTGTAGTCAACTGAAAGGGTCTCGCCCGCCGGAGCGGGGTGCGTCACGACGCCGGCAAGCACCGAGGAGACGGCCCATACAGCCGCCACTGAAAAGAGCGCAGTGCTCATGAAGCGGTTATTATCTGTCCACCAGACGGTCATGTTGGCAAGTTGTACTGGGCGCGGATTTCATGGACTTCTTTGAGCCGCCCGTCCGCGCGGTCATCCAGGCCCTTGTCGATGGCTTGGCGCACGTAGATGGTACGCATCAGATCGTCCCACGTCGCCGGGTGTAGGCACACGACTACACGAGTGAGTAGCGTCCTTCGCGAAGAAGTCATCCACGTTTCCATCACTAACAAACTCCTTCATACCACTTCGTGCTCTTCGGTGACAAACAGAGCACCGCCCCTTCCTGTTTTCCTGTTTTCCAGATTCAAACATCAAAATTAAGATGCGTTTGCCATGCCCTGAAGTGCGGAAGGGTGTGCGAACGAGTGCATTAGGTGCGAACGGAAGAGAGAGGGCGCGAGGCAGACGGGACATGCGGAAGGTCAGGCAATTTGAAGTTTGAGGCGCTTGCCGAGGGCTTCGGCAAAGTTCTCAAGCGTGGAAAGGCAAATGTCTTCCGCATGATTCTCAATGCGGGAGATGGCTGATTTCTTTGTCTTCAGCCGTGCGGCAACATCCTCTTGCGTCAGCCCGGCTTCCTCGCGTGCGGCACGAAGCATGACGCCGATCTTGAACTGCTCGTATCCGGTCTCGAAGCCTTGGTCGAAAGCCGGGGAGCGCCTCTTCCGTTTCTCAATGAACGTCTCTAAGTCATCCATGGTGTTTTCTCCGATGCTGGCAGTCGTTTTTCCGATCTTCCGCGAGCCGCATCTCGGCTATCCGGCAGCGTATCGAAATGCTCCTGAACGGGACATCGACCGCTGGCGGTGGTGTAGAAAGTGATCCGTTTCATGGACGCAAGGTTAACATAATTGTGAACTTCGTCAATCACATTTAGTTCGCGAACGCCGAACATCGACCAACATCGACCGTCGAACGTTGAAGTTATAGGAGCGGAAGGCCCGGAAGGCCTCAGTTTCCCCTGCCGGTGAATTTGGACACCGCCTGGGCGCGGGAGTGGACATGGAGTTTCTCGTATATCCGGGCGATGTGCGTCTGCACGGTCCAGTAATAAGGAGTTCCCACGTATCCGCACACGGCGACACACATCAGAAGAGGAGCAACAGTGTTCCCGGATCGGGACGCGCACGCGCCAGCGAAGCGTCGATACCGGTCGTTTCCCCGGGCACCACAATGTCCGCGGCGGAATCCAGATCCGTCGCGTCATTGTAGCACTCGGTGCTGTAGTCACCGTTCTGCAAGTCGTCGAACTGAACCCGATAGGTTCCGGCGGGCAACACGCCGATGGTGTAGCGGCCATTGGCGTCGGTGTCGTCTGCGCCCACCAAATCCCATGACGATCCGTTCAAGGTATAGGCCGTAACCTGGATGCCAGGCAGGCGGGTGATTCTACCCGGCCCGGTCACCGTACCGGAAATCTCGCGCATGTTCGCCAACGACGCATCAATGCCGCTGACGGTCTCTGCCGCCATCACGACAATGTTCGTGCCCAAATCCAGGTTGGACACATTGTCGTACGCCTCAGTGAGGTAGTTGCCGGACGGGTCAGAGAACTGAACCCGATAGGTTCCGGCGGTCAATCCGCCGAGGGTGTAATGGCCGCCGGCGTCACTTTGAGCCCATCCCACCGAGTTCCACGACGATCCCTCCGCGCTGTAGGCATAGATACGGATGCCAGGCAGGAGCGTGGTTCCGTTCGGCCCGGTCACCGTGCCGGCGATCTTCGAGGCCACCGCCAGTGACGCATTGATGTTGGTGACGGTCGTTTCCGCGGCCACGACGATGTTCGTGCCGTCATCCACGGTTATCGCGTTGTCGTACGCCTGGGGGAGGTAGTTACGGCCGCTCCAGTCATAGAACCCAACCCGATAGGTGCCGGCGGTCAAGCTGCCGATGGCGTAGTAGCCATTGGCGTCGGTCTGCGTTCCACTTGCCCAAGCCCAGTACGATCCGTTCCAGGTGTAGGCATAGGCATAAATGACAGACAGGAGCGGGGTTCCGTTTGGCCCGGTCACCGTGCCGGTGATTTTCGATGCCGCCGTCAGCAAAGCGTTGACTTCGGTCACGCCCCCGGTCAGGACAATGTTCGTGCCGGACTCCAGGTCGAATGCATTGTCATACACCTCAGAGAAGTACTCGCCGCTCCAGTCAGCAAACCAAACCCGGTTGGTTCCGGCGGGCAATCCGCCGATGCTGTAGCGGCCGTCCACGTCAGTCCAGCGGTACTCCTTGACGTACCATGACGCTGCCGCTTCGTCCCAGGCGTAGACGTGCACCATGATGCCTGACAGGGGGGTGAATCCATCCAGTTTGGTCACCGTGCCCGAGATCGTGCAGATCCTCCCCAGCGACGCGTTGATGCCGGTTGTGCCCCCGGATACGACGATGTTGGTGCCGGAGTCCAGGTCGGACGCGTTGTCGTAGACCTCGGAAAAGTACTCGTAGTAAGTCCAGTCACTGAACTGAACCCGGTAGGTCCCGGCGGACAGTCCGCCGATGGTGTAGTTGCCGTAGGCGTCGGTCTGCGCCCATCCCACCCAGTCCCACGACGATCCGTTCAATGTGTAGGCCGCGGCATAGATGTCTGGCAGGGGCGTAGTTCCGTCCGGCCCGGTCACCGTGCCGGAAATCTCGGGCGGCCAGGCCGCCAGTGACGCGTTGATGCCGTGGACGGTTTCTTCCGTCGGCACTTCGATGTCCGTGCCGTTATACAGGTCTGTCGCGTTAAAGTAGCATTCGGTAAGGAAGTTGCGGTTCTGCCGGTCATCGAACTGCACCCGATACGTTCCGGTGCCCAACCCGCCAATGGTGTAGTTGCCGTAGACGTCGGTCTGCGTCTGTCCCATCTCGGCCCACGCCGATCCGTTCCAGGCGTAGGCTGTAGCCCAGATGCCGGGCAGGAGCGTGAGCTCGTCCGGCCCGGTCACCGTGCCGGAGATCTTCGAGGCCGTCGCCAGCGATGCGTCGATCTGCGTCGTTTCCCCGGGCACCCCAATGTCCGCGGCGGAAGTCAGGTCTTGCGCGTCGTAGTACCACTCGGCGACGTACTCGCCGTTCTGCCAGTCGTCGAACCGAACCCGGTAGGTTCCGGCGGGCAAGACGCCGATGGCATAGCGGCCGTTGGCGTCGGTGTCGTCTGCGCCCGCCACGTCCCACGCCAATCCGTTCCAGGCGTAGGCCGTCACCCGGATGCCGGGCAGAAGGGTGGTCCCACCCGTCCCGGTCACCGTGCCGGAAATCTCACGCATGTTGGCCAGCGACGCGTTGATGCCGTGGACGGTCTCGGCCGCAGGCACGACAATGTTCGTACCGGAATAGACATCCTTCGCATTGTCGTACGCCTGGGAGCGGTACTCGCCATTCTGCCCGTCGTCGAACTGAACCCGATAGGTTCCGGCCGGCAACCCGCCAATGGTGTAGTTGCCGTAGATGTCGGTCTGCGTTCCTTGCACCCACCCCCAGTACCCCCCCTTCCAGGTGTAGGCATTGGCAGAGATGCCTGGAAGGGGCGGGGTTCCGGTAGGCCCGGTGACCGTGCCGGTGATCTTCGACGCGAGCGCCAGCGACGCGTTGATGCCGCCGGTGATCTCTGCCGCCAGCACGAAAATGTTCGTGCCCAACTCCAGGGTGGGCGCATCGTCGTACCACTCGGAGAGGTAGTCGCCGTTTCCGTCATAGAACTGAACCCGATTGGTCCCGGCGGGCAGTCCGCCGATGGTGTAGTCTCCTTCGCCGTCGGTGCAGCCCGACCTCGTGTAGGCCCACGTCGATCCGTTCCAGGTGTAGGCATCGACATAGATGCCCGCCAGGGGCGGGGTTCCGCCCGGCCCGGTCACTGTACCGCGGATCTTCGACGCGAGCCGCAGCGACGCGTTGATACCGGTCGTTTCGCCGGTCACGACGATGTTCGTGCCGGATTCCAGGTCTGGCGCATCGTCGTACCATTGGGAAAGGTAGTCGCTGTTGAAAATCGCGTCGAACCAAACCCGATACGTTCCGGCGGGCAAACTGCCGACCTTGTAGTTGCCGTATTCGTCGGTGGGAACCGCGTTCACATTGTCCCACGACGATCCGTTCCATTTGAAGGCGTTTGCCCAGATGCCCTGCAGGGCCGTGACTCCGTTTGTCCCTGTCACCGTGCCGGAGATCGTGCAGATCCGCGCCAGCGTAGCGTTGATGCCAGCGGCGGTCGTTTCGGCGAGCACGACGATATCCGTGCCGACATCCAGGTTCGGCGCGTTGCTGTACACTCCGGAGAAGTATTCGTAGTTCTGCCAGTCATCGAATTGAACCCGATAGGTTCCGGCTTGCAACCAGTCGATGGTGTAGTTGCCGTCGCCGTCCGTCTGCGCCTGTCCCATCCAGTCCCACGACGATCCGTTCAAGGTGTAAGCCGTTGCATAGATGCCCGGCAGGAGTGTTGCGTCCGGCCCCGTCACCGTGCCGGAAATCGTGGCCGAAAGGGCCACCATAGGCAGCGCAACCCCAGCCAGAACGAATAGACTCAGCCGCAACAGGTGCTTTTGCATTGTTTGGCCTCTCATTCTTCGCTTCAACATCCAAGTCCGGACATGATCTTCACTTCAGATCAAACACGGGGTCGCTCATATCGGGGCATACCGGCATCTGGCTAACGCCTTGGAGTTTGAAGAAAACGCGGCTGAAACCGACACGGTGCAAATCCCGGCGGAGAGTTTCTATTCGTGAGGGTAGGGACGCATCCCCGAGGCGTCCGTTACTGAGCTCTTACGTCGAGCGCCTGCCACGGTATGCCGTTGGCAGGGCGCTCTTGTTAGCCATCTTTATCGTCCTTTGTATCCGATTCAAGTAACCCCAAATAGTCTCTTCTCGCATACAGAATGCGGATGATTGAAACAAACTTCTCTTCTGTCCTGTAAAACACGATGTGGTTCTTACATGGAATGAAACGGTAGGTTTTGAGAATTGGAATATCCGTCCTTAACCGCGCTCCCGTCTGAGGCAGGGCTGCCAATGTCCGAATCTTTTCAAAGATAAGGGCAAGGAGATCTGCTGCGGCTTGCGGATTAAACAGCTCGTCTGAAACATACCGCTTGATCTCATCCAAATCGGCAACCGCTTGCGGAGTGAACCGGATTTTGAGCATGGCTATACTCCGAGTTTCTTCATCGCTGAGTCCATGGAGACCCATCCGCATTTCCGGGCGGACTCTTCTCCCTCGGCTAAGGCTGACATGAGATCCAGTTCGGTGCGCAATTTATCGTATGCGCGAATGTCAACGATGGCAAAACGCCCATGCCCGTTTTTAGTCAAAAAGACGGGCGTGTCGGTTGTGACTTCGCGTAAAACGGTGTTGTAATTCCTAAGTTCAGAAATGGGTTTTATTGCCGGCATGATAAACTCCTCTTGTTTGAATATAAATGTAGCTGAATTTGACGCAGAATACAACAGCAGAATATTTCCTTTTTATCTGGCTAACGTCAGCGGCGGATGATTTTCTCTTTTCTGTCCGTGCTCCGAGCGGCCACGAGGCCAAGCATTTGGATAAGGGCCAACCCAATCACTACAGCCCCGATCCACTTGCACGCTTCACTCCAGGCAATGGCTCTGATGAAAAAGTGGTGGCTGTCGAGATGGCGGGAACCCTCGGGGTAAGAAATCAATGAGGGGTCACGGTAGACGATGGCGAGAACAGTCTCCTTCTTGTCAACGACCACGGCTCGTATTGCGAGTTCGTGCTGGAACTTCTCAGGAAGGTATTTCGCCCGGAGAGCGAGATCCATGTTAACCATCAATACGCGTGCGCCTGCATCCGGAAACGCCGCCCGTGCCTGGGCCCAGACAAGTGCATACCAGGAGCAACTTGCCCAGACTAGGAAGACGCCCAGAAGTAGCAGACAACCGGTCGTGATGCCGTAAATGGTCCGTGATCTCATCGATCTTGGTTCTCTTTTCGTTTCGCTAACGTTACGGCGAAGGCGCTGTAGTCAGTCGCCTTCCGCCGTTTGTTGGCTCTTTTTACATTCATGTTCTCAACGGTGCTGCATGCAATTCTATTCCAAGTGCTTTTACAACTTTTAATATGGTATCGAACCCTGGCATACGATCACCGGAAAGAGCCTTGTAAAGACTTTCCCTCGATAGTCCAGCTTCACGCGCTACGGACGACATCCCTTTTGCCCGGGCAATATCACCAAGTGCTTTTGCTACGAAAGAGGCATCCCCTTTAGATTCTTCAATACAGGCCTCAAGATAGGCGGCCATCTCCTCTGGCGATCTGAGATGTTCTGCTACGTCATATCTCAATGTCTTTGTTTTGCTCATAGTTTCCTCCTATAGGTTGCGAGCCAGGGTCAACGCAGTTTTAATATCCGAACTTTGTGATCTTTTAGCTCCACCGACAAGCAAAATAATGATGGTCCGGCCAACCTTCTTGAAATACACACGATATCCAGGTCCATAGTCGATTCGCAACTCCGTACACCGGCACCAACCGGCTTAACATCTCCACTATTACCTAGAGACAACCGCTCAACAGAGTTTCCCGGGTGTCAGGACCCACCCACCAGTAGACACTCGATTCATACCCAAGGTTTTTTGAATTTCAGGAATGAACACCGCCATCCCTCTGTGTGCGTAGATCGCTAGGATTGTCCAGACGAGACAACCCATACCCAACACGATAGCGATTAATCGTGCTCTCCATGACAGTTGAATGATAATTCTCATCTCATGTGCCAACATTCTTATTCACCCTCAAAATTATCAGCGGGCATATCATCCCGGCGGCAGCAAAACCCTCACCGGTCACGTTGAAAATCAACAACTTGAAACGGTCTTTTGAGGCGTATCGGGTCTAATACGCCTCACTGATATGCGTCAAGAATCCTTAAAATCACTGTTCCACATTCAAACATTGCTTGAACGGTAGCACACAAACTCCGCCCGCTTCAAGCCAGACCTTTCGGAATAATAATCAACTTGGGAAAGATCCTGCGGATTAATAGAGGCCCTTATTCTTAGAATTCAGAATTCAGGAGTCAGGAGTCAGAATGAGAAAGAGCTACGGAATTCGCGGATCTCGCGGACTGCCGGCGGTTGCACCCGTCGCGGCCAAGGCCGTTAGCGTGCCGGACAGGCTGCCTGCGGTTGCCGCAGTCACGGCCGCCGCGTGGGGTGTTCCCAAAGGCATCCCGGCGGTCCCGCCTGTGCGGCCCGCCGCGGCGGGATATGGCGTATCCGCATCCGGAAGTGTCGTGCCGGTGATCGCCGCGCAGAGCTGGATGAAGCCGGTCACGTACGCGTTCGTGTTCGCGGAGCGCGGCGACGTGCCGCTGCTATACCCCGAGATCGAAAGCAGGCGTGCGGTCGACTCCTCGCACTTCGGTTATCTGGAATACCGGATCGCGCTCGCCTGCAAGGACGGTGACATCTCCCTCGCCGATGAGCTGGTCAGCCAGTACGTCAAGAAATGGGACGAGGTCTACAAACCCAATGCCGCCGTGAGACGCGGCACACGGCGATAGGAGGACGCCATGTCCACACACGAATGCAAACAGGAGCGCCGCATCGAGGATACCGAGGCGGCTGCCGACCGCGTGGAAAAGGAAATCTACGTCGGGCGCGAAGGGCGGCAGCCGGTGTTGGTGCGCGTCGACCGCTGCGAGCGGATCGTCAACGCGCTCACCTACGTTTCCACCGCGCTCCTGATCTCCGTGCTCATCGCCGCCGGCAGTCTTCTTTGGCAGTCCGTCGTCAGCCACGCGTCCGGCAAATGATCTCTCGCACTCTCCGTCTGACGCCGGGTGGCGGCAGCCGGACCCGCGCCGGTTGGTTTCCGTAACTCTTTCACAACCGGCGCGGTCTTCAAACCCCGAAAGGACATAGGAGCAACCATGGACAAGACAAGCATCATGGCATACATCGGCGGCATCGTCCGCATAGCGACCTCGGTGATCGGCGGTTATCTGGCCCAGAAGGGACTGGCCACCCAGGCCGAGACGGAAGGCATCGCCGGCGCGGCCGTGCTGGTCGGCACCGGCCTCTGGTCGATCTGGGCCAAGCGCAAGGCGCTTCTCGCGCCGCCGCCGACCACAACTGCGGGTGAAACCGCTTCTGGTGGCACGGCCGGCCTCGGGCTGCTGCTTCTCTGCGTCTGCATGTCCGCTGGTTGCGCTAACCTGACTACCAGCAAGATAAACGCGGCCGGTAAGATCGCAGAATCATATTACAACCTAAAGTCCCCGGTTTCATGGTAGCCATGTCGCCCGTCTGAGCGTGCTGTCGCTTATTTTTTAAGGTTTTCCCTTTTGTTGTTGATGTTTTAGCATGGCTACCATATACTAGCCATATCTCACCTTGAAAGGGGTACT
>CAZXVN010000126.1:0-3226 GCA_964643945.1 uncultured Lentisphaeraceae bacterium
TCGCCCAGGTCGCGACCGCATCCGCCTCTTTTGTTTCAGGCGACACGTCCGCGACCGCTCTCAACGATGGGGCGGATCCGGGGAAATCTCCGAATTTTACACCCTCCGTGATTGCAGGCATCGACCGCGTGGTGATCTACAATGGATATCGGCGCGAACAATCCGCAGACGTTTTATGAGACGCCGAACATCGATCGGCTGGCGGCAAAAATGCCGGACAAAGTTTCTGCTTTGCGGCAGATGTTGCACGACTGGCGGAACACAGTCGATGCAACCATGCCAACCCCCAAAACTGACCCATTACTCTGGGAGGCTTTTCTGGGAGGCTTTGTCGCCTTGACTGTGGGGTCTCTATGGTGTTACATTCTACTCAACTTCTGGCAGGTGAACGCATTAAATTCGGCACTTCATGTTGGTTCAGGCATCATTCCGGCCTGTGTGGGCTGGTCTCATTCGGAAAGCGATTGCTTATCAATTTAATAGGAGTTAGGCATGACCCGTTTACGCAGAACGATGGCTGCAGGCGCATTTATTCTGACCATTCTACTCGCTCACGCTTCCTTTGCGGGGCAACCCCTGTTGGGAGAACCCGAATCCACCGTTAAGCGCGCAAGCGTGAAAATGTGGCGCGGGATTGTGAACACCGCTACCGGGGTTGGAGAAATTATCCGGCAACCCATCGTTTGTACAATGAATGATGGTTGTGCGGGAGTTCCTGTGGGGCTCATCAACGGGGTCTTCATGTCGATCGTGCGAATTGGCGTCGGCATCATCGAAGTGGTCACCTTCCCAATGGTTTTAGATGATAAGACAGGATACGATAGCCTGATGAATCCTGATTATGTCTGGCAGCGGGCCGACTAAAAGATCAGCCAGAATTAAATGAAGAAACGGACCATAGCGTCAACCGTGTGTGTCCTGTCCGCCGTTGTGATCATCGTCACGGCCGCGGGATGCTTGATGGCCCAGCCGACGTTTCGCAAGAATCGGCCTTCGGCGGAAACCGTCGATACTCGACGACTGCGCTCCCATGTTGTTGCACTGAGCGACTCCTTTTGTCCGAGGGACTGGGAAAACGAGGTTAATCTTGGCAAGTGCGCAGACTACATTGCCGGTCACTTCACCAACGCCGGTGCTGTTGTGCAGACCCAACTGGTCCCGGCCCAAGGCCGACAGTACCGGAATGTCATCTGCAGGTTTGGCGTCGGCCAAGGCTCCAAGGTGGTGGTCGGTGCGCACTACGATGCGTGCGGGGAGACGCCAGGGGCGGATGATAATGCGAGCGGCGTCGCCGCTCTCATAGAACTGGCCTACCTTCTGGGGCGGAATCCGCCGCAGCGGGAGATCGAGCTTGTCGCATATGCGCTTGAAGAACCCCCGTTCTTCCGAACTCCGTTGATGGGAAGCGCTGTCCATGCGACAAGTCTCTTAGCCGAGAAGCAGAAGATCGTGGGAGTCATCGTGCTGGAGATGGTCGGTTACTTTGCTGACAAGCGGGGTTCACAATCATACCCATCGCTATTGCTCAGGTTGTTTTACCCAAGCCGAGGGGATTTCGTGGCGGTGGCGGGGGCGTGGAACCAAGGCGATTGGGTCAAGACGGTCAAGGTGGGAATGAAGGGAACCACAGATCTTTCCGTCTACTCCATTCGGGCACCGGCCATCATTCCGGGCGTCGACTTCTCTGACCACCTCAACTATTGGCCGCTTGGCATCAATTCGCTCATGGTTACCGACACAGCGTTCTACCGGAACAAGGCGTACCATTCGGTTGACGATACGGCAGATCGACTGGACTATGATCGGATGGCTGACGTCGTCGTGGCTGTCTTTGAGGCGTTACGGACTATCTGAATGGTTTGGAACCGGAAGATGGCGTGCTTGACGTCGGGTGCGGGAGCTGTCACACTTGAACACGATCATTGGCGTGAGGCCGCAAGCGGGCGCGGTGCCCGGGTTTCATGGCAGGACGCCCGAATCAGGTTTGGCTACACATGAAACAGAAGAGGGCAGCGAGTCTGATCATTCTCGTTTTGGCGGTGACGCGCCTCACAGCCATTGCCGCCGTTCCGTGGCCTGCGGAAGCAAACGCCACGGCCGTTAAATTGACGGGCGTGGACGCCGGACTCAATACAGTCAACTGGAGCGGCGCCTCATGGAATCCTGTGACCCGCACGCTGTGGCTCGCCTGCAACAGCGGCTACTTCTGGGCACTGGTTGAGAATGGGGCGGGGAGTTTCATGGTTGCCACGAACGGAACGGGCACACAAGCCAAGTGGTCGCCTGGCGGCGATCTTGAAAGTATCTGTCAGGCGGATTTTAACCAGTCCATTGTGTACCTGATGGACGAAAACGGATGGATCCGCGAATACGACACCTCGACATTCGGCACGGTCAAGGAGAACCGGAACTGGGATATCCGGGTTCAATGTCCCGAGGTGGGAGGCTCGTTAGGCCCCGAGGGCCTCACGTTCGTGCCGGACGAGTGGCTTGGGCGGCAGGGATTTCGGCGGCCGAACGGGGATCTCTACACCAGCACGAACGGCATGGGCGGCCTGATGTTTGTCGGGCACCAGGACGGCGGGTACGTCCACGTGTTTGATCTAAACCGGGTCAACAGCGGCTATGGATACATCGGGCGATATCTGACCGGGCGAAGCGAGACGGCGGGACTGGAGTTCGACAGGGTGACCGGGAAGCTCTGGATTTGGCACAATACAGGCGCCAATTACGCTGAAGTCACGGAACTCAATTCCTATGTCAGTGGCGCGGACAGGCGTTTCCGGCAGATCATCGAGTATGAAGGTCCGCGCACAGGCAACCTGGAAGGCTTTGCCATCGTCCCTACCACCGAAACCAACAACTGGTGCTTTGTCACGGACGACGATAACTTGAATGGCGAAGCCGTCGTATGGTATCGCCAGTTTCAACCGTCCGAGGATGTCGACGCCGACTCCCTGCCCGACGGATGGGAACTCTGACATTTCGGCACGAGCACGCAGACTGTTGGTTCGGCGGATTCAGATCTTGATGGAATGATCAACGCCGACGAATGTGTCGCCGGAACGGATCCTGCGAATTCCGTCTACTTCTGCCCGAAATGCATAGCGAACTACTGTGACCAATGTTCTGCACCCGGATCCGTTCCCGAACGTGCTAAGTGCCTTCGGTGTGATTCACAGATGAAACAAGTGACACAACAACCGCCTGCATGATATTCTCGCTC
>CAZXVN010000127.1:0-1931 GCA_964643945.1 uncultured Lentisphaeraceae bacterium
GTGACGCCCTGCTGGTGCTACGGCACCGAGACCATGGACGCCCACCCGTACCTGCCTAAGGCGGTGTGGGGCTTCAACGGCACGGAGCGCCCGGGCGCGGTCTATCTGGCCGCCCTGCTGGCGGGCTGCGCGCAAAAGGGCTTTCCGGCCTATGGCATTTACGGGCAGGAGGTGCAGGACCGCACCGACACCTCGATCCCGCAGGACGTGAAGGAGAAGCTCCTGCGCTTCGTCAAGGGCGGCCTCGCGGTGGCGATGATGCGCGGCAAGTCGTACCTCTCGGTCGGCACGTCGTCGATGGGCATCGCGGGCTCGTTCGTGGATCCCGATTTCTTTCAGGACTATCTCGGCATGCGCACCGAGAATGTCGATATGTGCGAGGTGGACCGCCGCATCGCGGAGGGCATTTACGACAAGGCCGAGTATGCGAAGGCGCTGGCGTGGACCCGGAGGTTCTGCAAGGAAGGCCCGGACCTGAACAAGGAGGCGCTGCAGAAATCCCGCGCCGCAAAGGACGCCGACTGGGAAGCCGTGGTCAAGATGGCGCTGATCATGCGCGATCTGATGGTCGGCAACCCCGCGCTGAAGAAGCTGGGCTACGGCGAGGAGGCGCTCGGCCGCAACGCGATCGCCTCGGGCTTCCAGGGCCAGCGCCAGTGGACCGACTACAAGCCCAACGGCGACTTTCTCGAGTCGGTGCTCAGCAGCTCCTTCGACTGGAACGGCATCCGCGCGCCCTACATGGTGGCGACCGAGAACGACTCGCTCAACGGCGTCTGCATGCTGCTGATGTATCTGCTCACCAACCGCGCGCAGATCTTCGCGGACGTGCGCACCTACTGGAGCCCCGCGGCGGTCCTGCGCGTGACCGGCCAGGAGCTGACCGGCATCAACGCCAACGGCTTCATCCACCTGCTCAACTCCGGCGCGGCCTGCATGGACGCCTGCGGCAAGCAGCGCGAGAAGGGCAAGCCCGCGATGAAGCCCTTCTGGGCCATCACCCAGAAAGAGGCCGCGGCCTGCCTCAAGGCCACCCGGTGGGCGCCGGCCGATGTCGAATACTTCCGCGGCGGCGGGTTCTCCTCCAGCTTCCTGTCCGAGGGCGGCATGCCGCTGACCATGACGCGCATCAGCCTGGTCAAGGGACAGGGGCCGGTGCTGCAGATCGCCGAAGGGTGGTCGACCGAGCTGCCGGAGGACGTGAACCGCACGCTGATGGACCGCACCAACCCGACCTGGCCGTGCACGTGGTTCGTGCCGCGCCTGACCGGCAAGGGCGCGTTCCGCGACGTCTACAGCGTGATGAACAACTGGAGCGCGAACCACGGCGCGATCAGCTACGGCCACATCGGCGCGGACATGATGACCCTGGCGGCGATGCTGCGCATCCCCGTGGCGATGTCCAACGTGCCGGACGAGGCGGTCTTCCGGCCGCATGTGTGGGGGCTGTTCGGCGCGGACGATCCGGTCGGCGCCGATTACCGCGCGTGCAGGAATTTCGGCCCGCTTTACGGCTGAGGCGCAGCGGCTCGCGGGGACGCTCGCCCTCCAGGTGGCGGTCAGCCGCCGTTTCGCGGAGCGGGAACAAACGAGAGGGTAACTTTAACCACAAAGAACGACACATAGAGAAACCGCGGACGCGCGTCCCTCCGAATGGAGGGTCACGCGTCTGCGTGACCGCTGGGAAAGAAGTTGATCTTTGTGTTCCTTGCGCTCTTTGTGGTTGAAAACTTCAAGTTACCGACAAGCCAACCGCGCGGGGTTCCGGGAACAAACGAGAGGGGTAACTTATAAACCACGAAACACACGAAAGCACACGAAAGAATCCAATTTCGTGAAGTTTCATGAAGTTTCGTGGTTAAAAACTTGAAGTTATAGGAAAGCCAACCGCGCGGCTGCGTCGCGAGCAAACGAGAGGGTAACTTCTCAAA
>CAZXVN010000128.1:0-20081 GCA_964643945.1 uncultured Lentisphaeraceae bacterium
CACGAAATACGCGCAGGAGAGCAAAATGTCCGTCATCCTCGACGGTACGACCCTGGCCTATTTCGACCCTAAGCTGGAAGTGACCGATGAGGTCCTGAAGCGCATGGGCGTGGACCCCAAGGTTCGCAAAGAGGCCAAGGAAAAGGCTGAGAAAGAAAAGACTGAGAAAGCCGTCGCTCCCGCCGAAAAAAAGAAGTGATGTCGATGAAGGCTAAAGAACTGGCGGAACGGCTGGGAGGCCAACTCACTGGCGACGGGGCGCTTGAGATCGTGGCCCTCGCGAGCCTGGCCGAGGCCCGCGCCGGAGACGCCTCGTTTTTCAAAGATGCGAAATACGCGAAGCACCTGACCTCGACGCACGCGAGCGTGGTGCTGGTGCCTCAGGCGTGGCAAGGAACCTGTTCCGCGCCTGCGGTGCTGCGCGTCGCGGATCCGAATGCCGCGTTCGCCAAGGCTGCCGTGTGGTTTTCGCCGGCGGTGCCGGAACGTGCGCCGGGCATTCACCCGACCGCCGTGATCGGTTCGAACGTGCGGCTCGGGCAGGACGTCCACGTCGGCCCTTGGACCGTGATCGAAAACGACAGCGTCATCGGTGATCGTGCGGTGATCGAGGCGCAGGTGTTTATCGGCCAGCGGGCCGAGCTGGGGGAGGCCTGCCACATTTACCCCCAGGTGACCATCCGCGAGGGCTGCAAGCTCGGACAACGCGTGATCCTGCACTCCGGCGTACGGATCGGCGGAGACGGCTACGGCTACAACCCGGTGCTCCAGCCGAACGGCACGATCACCATCGAGAAGATCCCCCAACTCGGCATCGTCGAGCTGGGGGACGATGTGGAGGTCGGCTGCAACGCCACCATCGACCGCGCGCGTTTCGGACGCACGCGCATCGGCAACAGCACCAAGATCGACAACCTGGTGCAGATCGGCCACAACGTGCAGGTCGGCGACTATAGCGGCATCATCGCTCAGGCCGGCGTTGCGGGCAGTACGCGGATCGGGTCGGGTTGTATCATCTGGGCGCAGGCCGGACTGTCCGGCCACCTCACCATCGGAGACCGCGCGCAAGTCGGCCCCAAAAGCGGTCTTTCCAAGGATGTTCCCGAGGGCGAATATTACCTGGGTCTGCCGGCTTACCCCAAGCGGGAGTTCGCCGCGCAACTTCTCGTGCCGCGCCAAGTCCAAAAACTCAAACAGCGGGTCGCGGAGCTGGAGGCGCGGCTGGAGGCGCTCGGCAAGCACGCGTAAGTGCAGGGCACCCCTGTTCCGTTGCTTTTCTCGCGTCAGATTGTCGCAGCGGCTGGACATCCTGTCGCTGGTTTTTTTCTTGTGGAGAAATTGATCTGTTACCCGACGCTGATCTTTTGCCGATTTTTGTAATAAAATGAAGAACCGCAAACAGTTCCAGGGGTAAAAAAGCCTTGGCACGCTCTAAGCTAAATTAAAACCGCCACTACGAGAGGCGGCAAGAGGTTTACAAAACAGGTCCGTAAGGCCATAACTTCTTTCACTCGTGTGGCCGATTCGCTCATACTGGTTGCCGCCTGTTGGAGGAGGTTATGGCCTTGTTTTCTTCAAGCTCTGGGATTCGCAGTCAGTCCTTCAAGGGGATCGGTATATGAGTCAAGTACGCATCACGGCATGGGCGATCGCTCTTGTCATGACCTGTTCGCTCTATCGACCTTCCATCGCACAGGGTCAAGATAAGGGGTTCGATTTCCGTAAAGGCTTTTCCAGTGTGGCGGCCAAAGCGACGCCGGCGGTTGTTAACATTCAGGTGGAAAAACAGGTTGCGATGGGGAACATGCGGGACGCCTTCAATAACCCCTTCGAGCTTTTCGGTGACGAGTTCGCCGAGCGCTTCAATCAGCTCCGGCAACAACCCAACCGCAGGCTGCCCAACCGCGGCCGCCAGCAGCCGCAGATGTTCCGGCAGACCGGACAGGGCTCGGGTTTTCTGATCAGTAAAGACGGCTATATCCTGACCAACACCCATGTGGTCGGCGATGCGGACAAGATCACCGTGCGCCTCGCGGACGGCAGGGAGTTTAAGGCCAAGCGTATTGGCGCCGACTCAAAGACCGAAGTGGCGCTGATCAAAATTGAGGCGGATAATCTTCCCTATCTGGCGATCGGCAAGCCCGACACGCTCGCCATCGGTGAATGGGTCATCGCCATTGGCAACCCCTTTGGACTCAAGGAGACACTTACGGTGGGCGTAGTGAGTGCTAAAGGACGCAGTAACATCGGCATCACCGACTACGAAGACTTCATCCAGACCGACGCGGCCATCAACCCGGGCAACTCCGGCGGACCGCTTCTGAACATCGACGCCGAGGTGATCGGCATCAATACGGCGATCTTCAGCCAGAGCGGCGGGTATATGGGTATCGGCTTTGCTGTCCCCATCGACCTGGCGATGAACATTAAGAATCAGCTCGTCGCAACTGGCAAAGTGACAAGAGGTTATATTGGCGTGATCCTCAACCCGGGCGAGGTGACCGAAGAGATGGCCAAGTCGTTCGGACGCTCCGAAGCGGGCGGGATCCTGATCGCCGATGTACAGAAAGACGGCCCTGCCGCTAA
Organism: uncultured Lentisphaeraceae bacterium; assembly: GCA_964643945.1. GTDB lineage: Bacteria > Verrucomicrobiota > Kiritimatiellia > RFP12 > UBA1067 > JAHFSX01. The sequence goes on from CAZXVN010000128.1 coordinate 2,587, forward strand.
GGCCGGCATCCAGAGCGGCGACATCTTGATCGAGCTGGCCGGCAAAAAAATCGCGGGCAACGCGTCCTTCCGTAACGATGTGGCACGGATCCTGCCTGATAAACAAATCGATCTGGTGCTGTACCGTGACGGCAAGGTTAAAAAAGTGTCTGTCACGGTCGGTACTTTTCCGGACGAAGGGAATGATGCAGGGCGAGCGCAGGATGAACCCGCCGTTTTAGACAAGCTCGGCTTCGATATTCAGGAGTTGACCGACGAGGTGGCGCAGCAGCTGGGCTATACGGCCAGCAAGGGAGTCGTCATCTCGCAGGTCGATCCGGGATCGTTGGCGGAAGAGGCGGGGTTGACTCCGGGGATGCTGATCATCGAGGTGAACCGTAATGAGGTGGCCAACGTTCGAGACTTTGAAAAGGCGATCGGAAAGACGAAGGCCGGGAGCCTGCTTTTGCGGGTGAAGACGAAGGAAGGAACCGTTTTTGTGAACCTGAAAATCAACGATTAACCACACAACCAAGTATATATAAGACCACTCCTGTTATGCAGCACCGAGGCCGGGTAAAACCGGCCTCGGTTTTTTTTGTGCCCGGGCCGCTATCCGTGTGCGCCAAACAGCAACAGGATGAGCATCATGACCGGCAGGCAGAGCAGGGTGCTGAGCACGATGGCCGCACCCGCCAGCTCTTTGTCGGCCCCCATCTGATCAGCCATGACATACGAGGTTACCGCGCACGGGCTCGCGAGGTAAAGCAAGGCGATCAGCAACGTGTCGCCGCTGAATCCGAGCACGCGCGCCCCGGCATAGCCGAGCACGGGCATGGCCACAAGCTTGAGGACCGTCGCAGCCAAAGCCGGGCGGAAACTGACACGTAACTTGTCGGGCGTCAGGCCCGCGCCCAGCGCCAGCAAGGCACACGGCAAGGCCGCTTGGCCCAGCGCCTCAACCGCGTTCAAGATCCCGGCGGGCAGATGCAAGCCGCTCTTCAGCAGAAGCAGGCCCAGGCCGCAACCGATAATCAGCGGATTACGCAAAACCGCGATCAAGGCGCGCAGTTGTTGGTCGCGTCGGTTCCCCTCGCCGGCACGCGTGAGAATCAGCACGGCCCAAAAGTTGTAGAAAGGAATGGACGGCGCAAGCGCAAGAACGGCGACAGCGGCTGCCGCGCTATGCGCGCCGAAGGTGTAGAGGAGCACGGGAAATCCGGTATAGGCCAGATTGCCGCGCATCGCAGCCTGCATCAGCGCACGGGCGGAGCCGTCGGGGAGGCGCAGGGCGCACGACACCAACCAGCCGGCCAGCGTCACCACGACCGAACAGGCGCAGAGCAACAGGCCCACGCGCAGGCCATCGACTCCGGCGGTGGCCGGTGCTTTCGCAAGGATGCTGAACAGAAGCGACGGCAGCAGCAGCCAGAAACCCAGCCGATTCATCTGCGTGAAGAACACATCCGGCAGAAACCCCGATCGGCAGAGCGCCGCGCCCAAGACCACCAGCAGGCAGACCGGCAAGATGGAGGTTAAAATCGTCGCGACCATGCGGGCCTTACTTGCCGAACAGGCCGCGCAAACCGCGCCCGATGCCTTCGTTGATCCCCTCGCTCACGGCTTCCTTGGCGGCCTTGTTGGCGGCCTCTTTCTTGGCGGCATCGGCATCGGCATCGGCCTGCTCCTGCTGCGCACGGCGCAACGCCTCCTGAACGGCGCCGGCCTGTCCGGCCGCTGCCGGCTGCGGAATCGTCAGGCCGCCGCCCGCCGCGCCGCCGCCCGTCATGATCTCACCCATGTCTTTCGCCTGGGCGTAGTCTTTCGGGATCGTGAACAGGCTGGCCTCGGGCGCGCCGAACCGATAGTTCTTGAAAAGAATCACGGAGGTCACCCGCATCGGCTCCGCGCCCGGCTCCGTCACCACCTGGGTCTGCGCGTCGATCTTCACCGGCATGTCTTTCTGAGCGGAGGAGAAGAGCAGGGTCATCACGCTGACGGTGCCGTCTGGCAGGGTCACGGTCATGCGGCGTTTCTTGCAGGTCACGCCCTCGAACACCTCCGTGCCGAGCTCTTCCAGCTTGCACTCCGGTTTCTGGGCGGAGGCCTCGCCGTCGGACGCCTCGGGGTTGACACAGTACTTCTTCTTGTCGGGGAAGAGCGAGTAGCTGACCGTCTTGCCGTTTTCGGGAAGCTGCAGCGCCACCATCTTCATGTTCATGAACGGCATCGTCAGCTCGGACCGCATCTTGCTGTCCGCGCGATACATCTTGGACTGCATCGTCATGCCCATCGCCTGCATCTCCATATCCACAGCATAGCGGGTCTGCAAGCCCAGCTCTTTTTCGAACTTGAGCCAGACCTGCTCGTTGTTCCGCCCCAGCGACGGCTTGCGCATCCCCTGCGCGGACAAAGAGGTCGTCAGCAGCAGTCCCGCGATGATAACCAGCCCGGTGCTCTTACGTGTCGTGTGCATGTATGCTCCTTTTCTGCCTGCTAACAGGCCTTTTCAACGGCTGTCCTCAGCCCTCTCCTTCCCGTCACTCCGCCACTCCATCACTCCGTCTCTTTCACGCGTCAAACGTCTCCTCGCCGTGCCACGCCTCGGGCGGGGGCACGCTGACCTGACCCGCCGCAATGCGCTGCCGCAGAGCCTCGAAGAGCAGGATCGTCGTGGCCGACGCCACGTTGAGCGAGTCCGCCACGCCCACCATCGGAATGCGCACGCGCAGGTCCGCCGCGCTCATCCATTTCTCCGTCAGGCCGTACTGCTCGGCGCCCACCGCGATGGCCACGTTGCCCGTGAGCGGCACGTCCGAGTGCAGGCGCTCGGCATGCGGCGTGGCGGCCAGAACGCAAAACCCCCGCGCGTGCAGGAAAGCGACAACCTCCTCGCTCTCGGCCTCCACGACGGGCACGGAAAAAAGCGTGCCCGTCGAGGCACGCACCACGTTGGGGTTGTGGATGTCGGTGCAGCGGTCGCAGACGATCACCGCGTGCACGCCCGCCGCGTCGGCCGAGCGCAGGATGGTTCCGAGATTGCCCGGCTTCTCGATCGCCTCGGCCACCACCACCAGCGCGTGCTCGGGCAGGCTCAGGTCGCTCAGCTTGCGCGACAGGTGCGGGCCGACGATCAGCAGGCCTTCGGGACGCTCGCGGTAGGCGAGCTTTTCAAAGACCGGCGCGGAACAGGGATACAGCTCCGCGCCCAGATCGCGGCAGCGACGCACGATCTCCGGCTCGTTGAGGTTCTTGAGGTACAACGCCTCGCAATAAAAGAGCATCAGCGGCGGATACCCGTTGTCCAGCGCGCGCTTGCACTCGCGGTAGCCCTCGACCAGCATCTGGCCTGCCTCGTCACGGTGTGACCGCTGGCGCAGTTTCACCGCGTGCTTGATCTTGGGGTTCGCAAGCGAAGTGATGTGGAGTTCCGACATACCGCCATCAGAATACCAAAACGCCGTATGCGGCAACAGGAGGAAAAACCGTGAGCGGCAGGATGCCCGAGGGGTTAAAAAAACGCATTTCGCCCTTGGTAAATGGCCCGCGTGTGCGATAAACTGTCTTCCTCGATCAGAAAGGGCTTCTGTCACACTGAACGAGCAATAAGGAAAATGCCGATGCACATAACCCCTTGGATTGCCGCCGTCTGTCTGCTGGCCGTCTCTGCGAGCCAAGCCGAGCTGACAACAGAGAAGAAAAACCCCGCCATGTTGATCGATGGCGTCGCCGCTTACGTCAACACCGAGATGATCACCATCGCCGATGTCATGAGCGAGGTCCGCCGCAGCCCCTGGACCGACACCTCGCAGGAATTGCGCGAGAAACGGTTGCGCGAACTCTACACCGCCACGCTCAACGCCCTGATCGACCGTAAGCTGATCCTCGCCGCCGCGCAGAAGTCGAAGATGCAACTCCAGGCGTGGGCCGTTGACAACCGTATCCGCGAGATCGTCGCCAACAACTTCGACGGTGACCAGACCAAGCTCCACAATCTTCTCGCCGACCGCAAGATCACCTTCGAAGAGTGGAAAAAGAATATTGAGGAGGATCTCACCATCTCCGCCATGCGCTATCAGCAGGTTGAGAAACGTGTCTCGCCCACCCCGACCGAGGTGCGGGCCGAGTATGAAACCAACAAAGGCCGCTATCAAACCGAGACCGCCACCGCCGTGAGCATGATCATCCTCGACCCGCCCGACAAGCCGGGTGACGAAACCGTCGAGGTCCGCAGCGCCAAGATCTTCGAAGCGCTTAAGACCGGCACTTCCTTTGCCTCCCTGGCCCGAACCTATTCCAAAGACGCCAAGGCAGCCGACGGCGGATCGTGGGGCAAGGTCAATCCCGACGACGTCTTCCGTAAGGAGATCGTGGCGTCACTCGCCAAGCTGAAGCCCGGCGAAACCGCGCCACTGGAGGTCCTCGACGGCTACGGCTATATCATCCGTAAAGATGAACAGCAGGACGCGCGCGCGCTGACCTTCGAGGAGGCCGCCCCCTATGTCGAAAACCACCTGCGTATGCGTCAGGCCGAGAAGCTCTACAAGGAGTGGGCCGACCGCCTCCGCAGCGAGGCCTACATCAAGGTTTTCGAACTGCCCACCACGAAGTGAGCGTGCGCTGTGAATCTCGCGTCGCCTTCGCATGTCAAAGCCTGGTGTATTGAGAATGGTTTCCATCCGAACCGGACGCTGGGCCAGAACTTTCTCGTCGACCGTAACATCCTCAACGCCCTGATCGATGCCGCCGGTGTCCAGCCCGGGCACACCGTGCTGGAGATCGGCTCCGGCTTGGGCGTGCTCACCGAAGCCCTGCTTGCACGCGGCGCCCGCGTGACTGCGGTAGAGAAGGATGCACGCCTCGCGTCCCGTCTGGCGACCTCTCTCGGCAACCCGCCGAACCTGCGTATGCTCGAGGCCGACGCTCTGGAACTCGACCTCGACACGCTGCTCGCCGAACCTTTCGACGCCTGTGTCTCCAACCTGCCCTACTCGGTCGGCACGCGAATCCTCATCAACATCGCCCTCCACCCGCGCGCGCCCCAGTCCCTGACCGTGTTGGTGCAGACCGAGGTGGCCGAACGCTTCGCCGCCCCGCCCGGTTGCGCAGCGCGCGGACAGGCCGGGGTTTGGCTACAACTCGATTACGATGTTGCGCCCGTCCGTGCCGTCAAAGCATCCTGTTTCTGGCCTCGCCCCACGGTCGGCTCCATGATCGTGCGCCTCGACCGCCACCCGTGCACGCTCACGCCGGACGAGCGTAGCTGGTTCTTCGCCCTCACCCGGTATGCCTTCATGCACCGCCGCAAGCAAATCGGGGCGGCCCTGCGCAAAGCACCCGCGCCCCTCGGACGCGACGACGCCTCCCTCGCCGCGCTCTTCGCCGTGTCCAAGATCCCGCCTCTCGCCCGCGCTGAGCAACTCACCCAGACGCAGTGGCAAGCGCTCGCCCGCGCCTTCTCCCGCGCGACCGGCACACTGATTTGACGGCTGTCAGACGGGAGGCGATCAACAGGGTCGACCTCAGGCACAGCGCTTACGCGGAAACGGCGATACGGGTCATGCCGCGCACCGAGTTGACAAGAAGTACGCGCGGGCTTTTCAGCAGCTCGTCCAGCGTGATGACGCGCTCGGTGACGGTGCCGGTTTCCAGCAGGTGTGCGCGGTACGTGCCGGGCAGCAGGCCGCACGCTACAGGGGGCGTAAACAGCTTGCCGTCGATTTCGGCCACCACGTTCATGCGCGTGGATTCTGTAATCTCGCCGTCGGCGTTGAAAAGGATCACATCATCGAAACCCGGTCGCGAGGCCAGCGCCTCGGCGTATACGCGGCGATGCGTGGTCTTGTGATAGAGGAACGGGTCGTTGCGGTCGATCGGGGCGCGCGACAGCGCGACAGGTCGAGGAGAGGCGTCCGAAGGAAGGGCAATCGGCTCGGCCTCGAGCGTGACCGCGCCGTCCCGCGCCACGAGCAACCGGACTTTGTGCGGGATGGCGGCGAGCCCTTGGCCGAGATCCAGCAGGCGCTGCCGCACGGCAAGAAGGTCAGCCGGATAATCGAAATACTCGGCGGCTTCGGCGAGTCGCGCCAGATGCCTTTCAAGCAGCGTACAGCCTTCGTCAGGCGTCCACAGCAGGGTTTCGAGCAACGCGAACGGCGGCGTGCACCTGTCCAGAATGCGGGTCTTGGTGCGACACTCCGCTTGCTCCGATGAGCAGACGGAGTCCCACACGATGCCGCCGCCCACGCCGTATTCGGCTTGGGCACGCGTGTGGTCGATCAGCAGGGTGCGGATCGCCACGTTGAATTGCGCGCGGCGGCCGGGCGCGATGAACCCGACCGCTCCGGTGTAAATGCGGCGCGGGGTCGTCTCGACCTCGGCGATCAGCTGCATGGTGCGGGCCTTGGGCGCACCGGTGATGGAGGCAGGCGGGAACAGGGCGCGGAAGATCTCGGCCACCGGGGCGTGCGCCCTCGCGCAGACGGTCGAGGTCATCTGCCAGACGGTCGGATACTTCTCAAGCGCGAAAAGGCGCGGGACGTTCACGCTGCCGGGTTCGGCGACGCGCCCCAGGTCGTTGCGGACCATGTCGACGATCATCAGGTTTTCCGCCCGGTTTTTTTCGGACGCTTGCAGCGCCGCGGCGTGCTCGCGGTCTTGCGCCAGCGTCAGGCCGCGCGGCGCAGTACCCTTCATGGGGCGGGACTCGAGGCGGTTTCCGTCAAGAAGAAAAAAAAGTTCGGGGGAGGCGCTGCAGATGGTCCAGTCGCAGGTGGTGATGAACGCGCCGAAGGTTGGCCCTTGGGCGGCCACCATGCGGATAAACAACGGCCACGGATTCTCTGCGAACGCGCGGTGCAGGCGGCAGGTGAGGTTGACCTGATAGGTGTCGCCCTCGTGAATCCACCGCTTGATGCGGTCAAAGGCCTGCGCGTACTCTGCCGAATCATAAGGAACGTCCCAGGGAGCTGGCGCCGCCTCGGGCGCATCAGCGAGGTCGGGAAGGGCTACTTCGCGCGGCGCGCCGTAGAGCCCGAACCAGAGTAACGGGAAGCGGCCGTCCGGGCGTACGGCCAATGCGGGATCGAAGCCGGGGGCCGCTTCGTAAGCAAGCAGCCCGGCGGCGTGGAAGCCGCGCGTGTCGACGGCCGCTTCAACGGCACGAAGGTGATCAGTCACCTCTTCAGGCCGGAAAGTCTGAATGACCTCATGTGGATGATCGAAAAGCAACCAACGGTTGGCGGTGGCGTCACGCAGAATGATTGAGTCGGCGGAGAGCGGAGCAGAAACCACGTATAGCCTCGATTTCACTACGGAACGTTGCATACGGAAGAAAAGTCGAAAAGCAATAAAGTATGACTAAACTGGCCCAAAATGCAAATTCGAACGACACCCCTTGAAAAGTGAGGAAAAGTGCTCATGCGGGGGCACCAGTTCAGTATTTACATTCCGGCGGAATATGCGATACTGAGGCCGCTCTTTTTTAAGGGGGCGACTTGGTTTCGACGGGGTAGTTGAAATTCTAGTGGCGTGCCGAGGACTCCTGTTGGCCTCGTAAAAAAACAGGAAAAAACCTAACTGCGAACAACAACTTCGCACTCGCGGCCTAATTAATTAGGCCCGACGCGGAACCGCCGATGTCTGCTGAGCGGGGAAGCGACGACTGGCAGATCCTGCCGGGGGCCGAGTAGCCGGGCGCCCGTGTCTTGACGAATCGTGGTTGCTGGTCTCCAGGTGAGCCTGTCTGTCGGCATTCCTGTTGACGAGACTTAATGACAGAACACGCGCGTAGAAACTGGAAGGAAGCTGCTTCGGACGGGAGTTCGATTCTCCCCGCCTCCACCATCCTTCGCTCGCAGCGCAGCGAGAGTGAAGGATGTCCTCCGTAGTCAAATACCGTTAGGTGTTTGCGAAGGAGGACTGCATTTAATGCTGCGAGACTACGGATGGCAAGCCATGCCTGACTAGGAGGATCGCGCCTTCCGTAGGGTTGTATATTCAGAGTGTTCAACGTCCACCATCGAAAGGCGGATGATAGGTTATGCTATTTCATTACGTCTATATTTTGCGGAGTGCTTCACACCCCGACCAGACGTACGTCGGTCTAACGGATGACCTGAAGGCTCGCCTAGCCAAGCACAACGAGGGCGGTTCGCCTCACACGTCTAAATATTGTCCATGGGCCTTTGAAACCGCCATCGCCTTCACTTCCCGCGAGAAAGCGGCCGCCTTCGAGTCCTACCTGAAAACCGGTTCGGGCCACGAGTTCCGGCGTCGGCACTTCTGAGTGCTTGAATCTCTGCGCGGACGCATTTCAACCTTCCAAATGCGCCGGGGGTGTCCTATACTCACCCGATAAACATTGTGGAACAGCGGCCTTGCCGACAAGGCCAGCGGAACACGCGGGGGCGATGATGGCCAAGAGCAAACTCGAGAACGGGTCAAAGGCTGAGAACGTGGTCGATTACCGGCACAAGGGCGTGTCCCGCCTGAATATCCCGCCCGCCGGGCTCGCGGCCCGCGGCGAGATCGCGAAAGAGCCTAAGCTGAAATGGACCTACAACCCCCACCTCGCGCCCTCACTCCGCTTTGACGCCACGGGCAAGGCCGATGCCCTTCAGGAACTGATCCGCGAGGCCGGCAAGCGGAAACTCGAACCCGAGGAGCTTGCGACGCTCGAAGCCGCCCTGCGCAACCACGAGCCGTGGCTGGAGTGGGCCGGCAAGCGCGAGCAGCCGTATTGCGTGGCCGATCCGGTCGCCCTCCATATCCACGAGCGGCTCTCCACCCAGGCCGTGCTCAAGGTCGCCAAACGGCTCGACGTACAGCGCGACCTCTTCGCCGACCCGGAACACGAATACCGCGAGGCCGTGCAGTTCTACAAGCACACCATGGACTGGACCAACCGCATGATCCTCGGCGACTCGCTGTCGGTCATGGCCAGCCTCGCACGGCGCGAGGCGCTCTCGGGCAAGGTGCAGATGATCTACATGGATCCGCCCTACGGCATCAAGTACGCCAGCAACTTCCAGCCCGAGGTTGGCAAGCGGGAAGTCAAGGACAAGGACGAGGATCTCACCCGCGAGCCCGAGATGGTCAAGGCCTACCGCGACACCTGGACACTCGGCGTTCACTCCTATCTCAGCTATATTCGCGACCGCCTGTACCTGTGCAAGGAGCTTCTCGCCGACACCGGAAGTGTCTTCGTACAGATCTCTGATGAAAACCTCCATCGTGTCCGTGCGATCATGGATGAGGTGTTCGGACCAGATAACTTTTGCGGGATAATCGGGTTTCAGAAGACAGGTGGCATGGCTACGAATTTGTTGCCTTCAACCGTAGACTATATCATTTGGTACGCAAAGGATAGACCCTGCATTCGTTATCACCAACTCTATGAAGAGCGACGTGAGGGAAACACAAGTCTTGATCGTTATGACCTTTATCGCCGCGAAAATGGCGAAGCAATCCGGTTCTCTGGCGCAAGTGATCAGAACGTCTCATCGCGTTTTCAACTGACAAGCCTCTTTTCCGATGGTTCCGCATCTGAGGCACAGCCCTTCAACTTGCGAGGAACGGTCTATCAACCGAAAGGTAATTCGCATTGGAAAACAACTATCTCTGGACTAGATAGGTTAGCGAGAGCTGAGCGTATTGAACAACAAGGGGATCGACTTCGTTATGTTCGTTTCGCAGGCGATTTTAATTGTATACCTCTTTCGGACAGATGGGAAAGCGTTCAAATAGGCAAAGAAGCTCAATATGTTGTTCAGACTGCGGAAAAAATCATTGAGCGTTGCATGCTGATGACGACCGATCCGGGCGACCTTGTGCTTGACCCGACCTGCGGTTCGGGCACCACCGCGCAGGCGGCGGAGAACTGGGGGCGGCGCTGGATCACCATCGACGTGAGCCGGGTGGCGCTGGCCATCGCGCGGCAGCGGCTGCTGACCGCGAAGTTCGACTATTTCAAATTGCGGCCGACCAGCGCCGAGGACGTGCGGCGCAACCCCGACGGCCCGTGGCTGACCGACCCGGCCAAGGAAATCGCCGGCACCTGCACGTTCGATTGCAAGACCGTGCCGCATGTGACGCTCAAGAGCATCGCGCAGAACCCGGCACTTGATCCGATCTTCGACAAGTGGGAGCCGGTGCTGGAAGAAAGACTGGCGGCGTTGAACCAGGCGCTGGGCAAAGTCACGGACACGCTGCGCAACACTCAGAAGCTGAAGCTTGCGTCCAAAGAAAAGGCCGAGGGCAAGAAGGCCGTGACCGAAGCTGACCGCCGCCGCTGGCTGCTCCCCGAGCCCAATCCAAAATCAAAAATCCAAAATCAAAAATGGCAGCACTGGACCGTTCCCTTCGACATTGACACCGACTGGCCAGACGCGCTGCAGGAGGCGCTCGCCGCCTACCGGCAGGCGTGGCGGCAGAAGATGGACGACGTGAGCGCCTGCATCGCGGCGCGTGCGGATCAGGAAGAGCTGGTCGACCAGCCGGCTGTCGAGAGGAACCGCGTGCGGGTGTGCGGCCCGTTCACGATGGAGGGGGTGATCCCGGCCGAGGAGTCCATCGACGACGGCGAAGAGGAGTCTCCCATCGGCGGGGCACCGGAGACGCTGGAGACATTCGACAGCGACGGGGAAACAGAGGTTCCCATCGCGAATGACCCGCAGAACGCGGAGGCCTATCTCGACAAGATGATCCGTCTTCTGCACGGGGACGGCGTGCGCTTCCCGGACAACAAGGTAATGAACTTCTCCGAGCTGGAACGGCTGACCGACGGTTCGTCGCTTCACGCACGGGGCGTCTGGGCCAACGGCGACAAGAAAGACCGGCTCGTGGCGGTGATGGTCGGGCCGCAGTATGGGGCGCTCAACGCGCTGCTCGTGGAGGAGGGCATCGGCCGGGCGCGGCGCGGCGGGTACGACGACCTGGTCTTTGCGGCGTTCAGCTTCGACGGCGCGGCGCAGGCGCTGATCCAGGACGATCCGGATCCGAAGCTCCGCATCCACATGGCGCAGATCCGGCCGGACGTGAACATGGGCGACCTGCTCAAGACCACGGCGTCGAGCCAGCTCTTCACGGTCTCGGGCTCGCCCCGCACGCAACTGGAGCGGGAGAAGGACGGCCTTTACACGGTCCGCATGGAGGGCGTGGACATCTACAACCCGGTCACCAACACCGTGCGCTCGACCGGGGCGGAGAAGGTGGCTGCGTGGTTCCTCGACAGCGACTACGACGGGCGGTGCTTCTGCGTGTGCCAGGCGTTCTTTCCCGACAAGGGCGCGTGGGAGAAGCTGGGCAAGGCGCTGGGCGGCACCTTGGACGAGGACGCCTTCGCGAAACTTTCCGGCACGGTCTCGCTGCCCTTCCCGGCGGGAGAAAACAAGCGGGTGGCGGTCAAAGTGATCGACCCGCGCGGCAACGAGGTGCTGCGCGTCCACCGGCTGGACGGGAAATATGCCGACTAGACGGAAAAAACAACCGGTTTGCTACGTCATTGCCGGTCCGAACGGAGCCGGAAAGACGACCTATGCCCTGAAGGCCCTGCCCACGGTGGCGAAGTGCATGGAGTTCGTGAACGCTGATCTGATCGCACAGGGTCTGTCCCCCTTGCGCATGGAGCGTGCGCTGATCGAGGCGGGGCGGATTCTGATTGTGCGGCTGCGCGACCTCGCCCGAAGACGGGTCGACTTTGCCTTTGAGACCACGCTGTCGGGGCGTTCGCACGCTACTTTCCTCCGACAACTCAAGCGCACGGGTTATCGGATTGAATTGTACTACCTGTGGATTCCGTCGGTTGCTTTTTCAGCGCGACGCGTGGCGATGCGGGTTGAGCGAGGCGGCCACAACGTCCCTCTGTCAGTGATCCGCCGGCGATTCGGCAAGAGTATGAAAAATCTGACCAGAATCTACTTGCCGTTGGCCGATTACGTTGGCGTGGTTGACAATTCTGAACTGGAGCCGAAACCCATCATGGAACGCATCGGTGGTCGGGAGATTATCTTCCAACCGGAACGATGGGCGGAAATAGTGGAGAAACAGTATGAAGAAGACGCCTGAATTGTCAGGACACGGAAAACGGGCGCTGGCAGCGTTGCGTGAAGCCGTGCGTGAAGCCGTGGCCGGGCATCGCCGGGCCGGAGTCCCGATCGTTGTTAGAACGGAGAAACCGTCCGGTCGGCGACCCCCCGCCTTGGTTCGGGAGTCTGCCGCGAGCTATAGGACAAAGACACGCCGCAAGGTGGATCAATAAGTTGACTTATAGTGGACTTATGAAAGCGAAAGCATGAGCGATCCCATCCCCATCCAGCCCGTCGAAAGCCCTGTGATCTGCAAGCCGTACTACGAGCCGACCCACTACTGGGAGTATGAGCGAACCACGGGCAGGGCGCACAAGCGCGAGGGACGCAGGCCGTCCGCCTATTGGTACAAGGACCCGTCCGCCGACATCCGGCGCGGCCAGATGACGCTTGAGCTGGAAGAGGACCGGCGCGACCTGGTGTGCGTCAACAAGTTGCGGGCGGACGTAAAACGCTGGCGGGCGTCCAACTGGGAAGGCGCGACGAACGTCACCAAGGACCTGCTCCGACACTGGTGGCGCAAAGACCGGGCGCGGCGCCTGTTCTTCTGCCAGGTGGAGGCTGCGGAGACGGCCATCTTCCTGAACGAGATCCGCGGCTTCCGGCGCGACGGCAAGCGCGGCCAGCCGCGCTGGAACCCGGAGTTTTCCGACGCCGACTTCGCCTTGCTCTGGAACAGCGAAGGGAACCCCGAGCCGTTGCCGCGCTATGCCTGCAAGATGGCGACCGGCAGCGGCAAGACCGTGGTCATGTCGATGATGATCGCTTGGGCGTTCTGCAACCGGGGGCGGGTGCCGAGCGACGAGCGGTTCCCGAACGCGGTGCTCATCGTCTGCCCGAATCTGACGATCAAGGAGCGGCTGCAGGTCTTGCGCACCGACAGCCGGGGTGACGACTACTACACCCAGTTCGACATCGTTCCACCTCAGTACCGCGACCTCATCCGGACGGGCAAGGTGCTGGTCAACAACTGGCACTTCTTCGCGCCCGAGTCGGAACACAGCGAGGGCGGCAAGAGCTACGCAGTAGTGAAGAAGGGCGAGGAAACAGATGACGCCTTCGCACGCAACCGCCTCGGGGAGCTTTTCGAGCGCGGGCCGCTCATGGTCTTGAATGACGAGGGGCACCACGCCTACCGCCCGCGCCCCCTGACTGAGGAAGAGGCCAAGAAGACGGATGCCGAGGCGCGAAAGGAGCGGGAAGAGGCAACGCTCTGGATACAGGGGCTCGACCGTATCGCCGCCGCCTGCGGCATCCGGTTCTGCATGGATCTCTCGGCCACGCCCTTCTACATCAAGGGCAGCGGTTTCCCGGAGGGCGAGCCATTCCCATGGATCGTCAGCGACTTCGGACTGGTGGACGCCATCGAGAGCGGCATCACGAAGATTCCCCGCCTGCCGGTCAGCGACACGACGGGCCAGCCTGACCCGAAGTATTTCCGGCTGTGGCGGAACATCACGAAAGACCTCGCCCCCACCCAAAGGCTCTCCAATAAGCGGCCCAAGCCGGATGTGGTCTGGGAAAGGGCTCACGAGGCCGTCGTGCAACTTGCGGGAGAGTACAAGAAGTCCTTTGACGCCATCCAGAGCGCCAGTGACATGGCCCTCAAAGCGCCGCCGGTCATGATCGTTGTTTGCGACAACACCGATATCGCCCAGGTGTTCTATGAGAACATTTCCGGGCAAGCGGAGGTCGAGGCCATTGCCGACGAGCCGGAAGACGGCGAGGAAGAGGTTGCCGCAAAGGCCAAGAAGCCGAAGCCGACCGTCACCTACGGCGCCGGGAAAGTTTTCCCCGCGCTGTTCCAGAATGACAAAGGGCGGCTCTTGACTCTCCGCATCGACAGCAAACGCCTTGAGAAGGTCGAGAGCGAGGATCCCGACGCGACACGCGATGAGGCCGCGCAGGAGTTGCGCGAGATCGTCAACACGGTCGGCCGCGCCGGCAAGCCGGGGCAGGACGTCCGCTGCGTCGTTTCCGTGGCCATGCTCACAGAGGGCTGGGACGCCAACAACGTCACCCACATTCTCGGCATCCGGGCTTTCGGCAGCCAGTTGCTGTGCGAACAGGTGGTCGGACGGGGCTTGCGTCGCATGAACTACACGCCCGATCCGCAGACGGAACTCCTGCCCGAGGAGTACGTCGACGTTTACGGCATACCATTCTCGGTCATCCCGTATAAGGGCAAGACCTCCCAGACACCGGTCGACCGCCCGGTCAACCATGTGTTCGCACTGCCCGAACGGGCCGCATACGAAATGCGCTTCCCGAACGTCGAGGGCTACGTACACGCCCTGCGCCGGCCCTCGGTGAAAGCGCAATTCTCGACGCTCGAACGGCTGGTCATAGAACCCGAAAACACGCCGACCGCGACTTTTCTCCGCATCATCACCGACCATCTCGAAGGCGGCGTCAGAGGCGGAGGCATCGGCGAATACGTTGAGCACAACCGCTCGGCCTATTACGCGCTCCATCACATCCAGGAGATCGAGTTCGAGATTGCGCGTCAGATCGTTGCGGCACTCGTCGGAGAAGGTCCACAGGCACCGGTCAAGGGAACCGCAAAAATGCGCGGCCTTGCCCGGCATGAGCTTTTCCCGCAGGTTCTCCGCATCGTACGCCGGTTCGTCGCGCAGAAGGTTGACTTCAGAGGCGCGAACAAGTGTGAACTGGGGCTGGAGAAATATGTGCGGCGCATCAAGGAACGCCTTTTGGATGCCATTGTCCCGGACGAGAGCGAAGGCGAAATCCCGATCCTGCCGATCCTCAACCGCTACAAACCGATCGGCACAACAGCGGACGTGGATTTCACCACCAAGCGAGAGGTACACGGAACCGCGCATTCGCATGTCAGCGCGGTTGTCCTCGACAGCACATGGGAACAGATGACCGCTTTCTACCTTGAGCAGCAGACAGATCACGTCTTCTGTTATGTGCGCAACGACCGCCCTTTCTTGCTGATCCCTTATGAATACGAGGGTGTTCAGCACCATTTCGAACCCGACTACCTCGTACGCCTGAAAAACGGCAAGACCCTCGTTCTGGAGCCCAAGGGCGAAGAGGACGACCAGGACCGGGCCAAATACCAAGCCGCCCGTCGCTGGGTCACGGCAGTCAACAACTGGGGACGGTTGGGCGTGTGGGACTTCCTGCCCTGCCGCGATCCCCAGCTTCTGCCGCGACTCCTGGCTGCCTCACAATAGTTCTGGGCAAACTATCGTACTTCCACAAGATCCTTGATCGCCTCAAATTTCTTCGGCCCGATGCCGTTAAGGCCAGCGTTTACATAATATCGGAAATCGGCTGAAAGTAATGCAAGATTGGTTTGCATGAACAATCTCGCCTTTGCTATCTTCTCTTCGGGCACTGGCGGAAATTTACAACGCAATTACTTCGACAGAGACCTACGGGCAACTCTGTCATCCCTTTGCTTTATGCGCCAGTGCCCCCTTCATTATGTGCCTTAGCGATCTACTTCGTGACGCATCACATCTGAGTTCAGAGTTAAGGCAAATGGCCAGCCTGACGACTAAGACGACACTCTCACGCAACCCACCGTTTGGAAACGGTCGTCAAATCTTTACGGACAAAACGATTTCATCGAGGAAGGTTTGCCAGGGCAACGCCATCACATGATCGCTGATCTTGGTCTTCCGGGGCACACGGCAAACCACGTAGCCCTGCCCGAATGTCGGATACTCCGCCATGAAACAGTTGAGGTGGCGCGCATCGCCCGCATCGGGCGAGTCCGTCCATTTGACCTCGATCGGCACATAAACGCCATCGCAGTCCACCACCCAGTCCACTTCGGGGCCGTCAGGGTCACGCCAGAAATGCAACTTTAAGGAGCGCCGCTGCGTACGGAAAGACCGGAGAAGCTCAAGTCCGACGAACTGCTCAAACAGCATCCCCCATTGAGACCGTGGCGGCTGCCGGCCTTCGCGTGCGGCCAGCCGGCGCACGCCCATGTCGAAAAAGAGGAACCGGTCCGAGCGCGTGAGCTTCTTTCTCGTTGCGCTTGCGGTCAAAGGTTCTATGCGCTCGGCGATCAGGCAGTCTTCCAGAATCTGGTAATAGCTGCCGATGGTGGTATGGGCAACGCCGATTTCAGAGGCCAGTTTGCGCAGGTTCATGATTCCGCCGGACTCCGAGGCCGCCAATTCAAGAAACCGGGCAAAACTCCCCAAATGGCGGACCGCCGCCTCAGCCCTGATCTCCTCCTCCAGATACGTTGTGACATAGGCGGCCAGATCCTGCTCCCGGTCCTCCGGATCACGCACGCTGACGATTCCCGGCAGCGCCCCGTCCAGCAGGCGTTCTTCCAGGCTTCCGCCAGGCCACTCCTTGATCCCGAAAGGATCCAGATGCAAGACTGTGACACGCCCCGGCAGCAGATTGGTTTGCGCGTGACGCCGCAATTTGCGGGCGCTCGAGCCGGTCAGCAGGAACAGGGCCACGCCGCGGTCGATCAGATCCTGCACCACATCCATGATCTCCGGGACCTTCTGCACCTCGTCAAGCACCACCAGCGGAAGTCTTCCGGAAGGCAGCGGCGACAACGCCTCCACTTCACCGCGCAGCAAGGCAGGAGCCTTCTCATACCGCAGCCGGACGTCCGGCCGGATAAAAGATATAGCCAACTGAGGGTCAAGCCGGTTGACCAACGTGGTCTTGCCCGTTTGTCTCGCGCCAAACAGGAATATGCTTTTCCCTCGTTCGAGCGTATGCCTGATGAGCGGGTCAAGGGCTCTTGCGATGTATTTCATGGCATCAATATTTGCCGAAAATGGAGTATTTGTCAACCAAAGTCGGCGGCATGCCGCAATGGAACATTCTCTTTGACTTGAGTTCTAAAACCCGAGGTGTACTCAAATCGCATCTTAATAAATGGTCATGCAGTGGAAATTCTGGAACATCAACCGGAGAGATGAGGCCAATCGCCACTTGGCGCTGGTAATACTTGAATCAATACTGGACTGACAAAACCCGTTCCCGGCAAGCCCGATAACCGCCCGCGGAAACACCGCCCTACGCCGGCAGGACTGAAGATCCTCACATCAGTTAATGTATATCCCCTTTGTCCAGTACGCGCTTGCCGTAATCCCCCGCCTGGCCCGCCGACCTCACCGACGACGCCATTCTCGAACGCCTCCTCGCCCTCAACCTCGAACTCGGGTTAGCATCCCTTTCTGCGTCGGCATGGGTACGGTGTGGAATCAGGCGAAACTGCACGGCTCAAAACCAAAACACGGTGTCTGCTATTTCGTCTTGACCGTGAAGGTCCGCTTCACGCCCTGGATGGTGACCTCAGCGGTGGCGGTTTGGCCCGCTGCCGGGTTGGCTTTCATCCGGAAAAACAGGGCGTCGCCCCGGGTGACCTCGGTCGGCGCCGATGACCAGTCCGATGAATAGATCCGGTACTCGCAGCCC
>CAZXVN010000129.1:0-3128 GCA_964643945.1 uncultured Lentisphaeraceae bacterium
GGTGACTGGAGTTCAGACGTGTGCTCTTCCGATCTCGTTTCTGACTTCGCTCGATACCGCGGTCCCGACCGTCCAGGGGAAAGTGACCCTTTCGATCCGGAAAGCCGCGTCAACTTACAGCCTGTCCTTAACGTCCCCATCCAATACGACGGCCATCGTCGGCATTCCCAAGAGTTCGTTCACGAAACTGGATTCCATCAAGGTCAACGGGGCGGCCGTCTGGAAGGGATCATTCATAGGAAAAACTGAGGGTGTCGCGTTCAACGGCGAGGATGCAAAGTACGTGACCTTCAAGGTGAAGCCCGGAATATGGAATTTCATCGGAGCGGGAAGCGTGAAGATGACAACGCCGAAAAAACCTGCCGTTCCCGTCAAGCCCGGCGTGGAGCTGAACAAGAAAGCATGGACCGTGTCAGCGTGTGTGGACAATCAAACGTTCGAGGCCGGGCCCTGGAACAATGGGAAAGGCAACGTCAACCTGACGACAGATGCAAACTCGGCCAATATCATTGACGGAGATCATTGGACAGGATGGCGGACCATGACGGATCAAGTTCCCGGACAATGGGTGGTCATTGACATGAAGCAGCGCCAGAGCTTCAACAAGATCGTCATGGATACGGTCTGGGCGATTTATGACACGCCTGCGGGGTATGCCATCTATGTGTCCGACAACACGGCCAACTGGGGCCAGCCAGTGGCAACCGGAGTCGGGGAACGGTGGGGGATCACTGCGGCCACCTTCACGACAAAAACCGGACGGTACATCAAGATCGAGCAGACCGGAACGAAAAACCAAGTGTGGTCTCTCTTTGAAGTCGATGTCTTGCGTATGTAATGAAATGAAAAGGGGGCTCTATCTACAAAAAGGATAATCGTGTGACCCGGAAATACTTCACAAGAACGACAGTAGTCGCACTCCTTTGTCTGGGGGTGCTTGCGCTGCGCGCTGAGGAAAACAAGGTCGTCTGGCTGGATGAGATGGATTTGAAACAGGTGGTCGCCGGCTGGGGCGCCACCCAGTCTAAGAAGACCGTTGATAACAAACCGTTGACGCTGCGCGGAACGGTTTATGCACGCGGCATCGGCACCCATCCGCCCGGTTCCATGAGCATTGATCTGGGCGGACGCGGCGTGCGCTTGAAAGCCTTGGCCGGCGTGGATGATGAAGTCGGCGCGTCGGGGACGGTCGAGTTTAGCGTGATGGGCGACGGCAAGAAGCTGTGGTCCAGCGGCATCCTCAAAGGCGGGGGCGAGGTCAAACCATGCGATATCGACCTCAAGGGCGTCAAGGTTCTCGACCTGCTGGTGGACACCACGCCCGACGGCTATGGCAACGCTCATGCCGACTGGGCCGATGCCCGGATCGATTACCAGGGCGACAAGGCACCCACGACCAAGCCTGTGCCGAGGGCTGCCGAGACGGTCAGTGCCTACACCCACCGGTGGCCTGCGGCCGATCAGGTGTTCGACACGAATTCCTTGCCCGACCCTGCTGATAAGGACGAGGCGGATGCGGTGCTCCGGCGTACTGGCGCGCTGCTCGCGCATCTCAAGACGTTGCCGCGCTGTCCGAGCCTCAAGAAAGAGGAGGCGTCCTTGGTTGCGCTGAAGGCCAGAGCCGGTACGCTCGTGGTCGGAACCCCGGAGCGCGAGGCGCTGCTGGAGGAGGCCTGCACGTTGCGGCGCAAGGTGGCCTTCGCCAATCCGCTGCTGGACTTTGACAAGATCCTTTTCATCAAGCGTCACTTCTGTCCCAATCCCGAGACCAGCGGCAACCACATGTGTGATCAGTACTTCGGCTTTAACGCGATTCGCGGCGGCGGGCTGTTCGTGCTTGAAAAACCTTTTTCCGACGCGCCGGCAATCCGCAACGTCCTTGAAAAATCGGTCTGCGGGAATGGACAATACAAGGGGCGGGTCCTGACTGAGAAGGATGGTTATCTCGCGCCGGAGCTGAGCTTCGATGCAAAAGAAGTCCTCTTCGCCTGCACGGAAATCCCCGACGATCAGAGACGTTACCAGAATCAGCATTACACCAACAACACCTACAAGATTTTCCGCGTGAAGCTGGACGGCGCCGGGCTGACCCAGTTGACCGACGGTGTCTGGAACGAGTTCGATCCCTGTTACTTGCCGAGCGGCAGGATCATCTTCATCTCAGAGCGCCGCGGCGGCTTCGGACGCTGCCACGGCCGGCCGGTCCCGAGTTTCACGCTGCACTCGATGAACGTGGACGGCAGCGATATTGTCGCGTTGAGTCCGCACGAGACCAACGAGTGGCAGCCGAGTGTGAACAACAACGGCATGGTCGTCTACACCCGCTGGGACTACGTCGACCGCGGCTTCAACCAGGCGCACCACGCCTGGATCACCAGCCCGGACGGACGCGACCCGCGGGCTGTGCACGGCAACTTCTCGTCGAACCAGGGAGCGCGGCCCCATTTTGAAATCTCGATGCGGGAGATTCCCGGTTCGCGTAAATATATGGGTACGGCTGCCTGCCACCACGGACAGGCCTATGGCTCGATCATCCTGGTAGATCCCAGCGTTCCGGATGACAACGCCATGGCGCCGGTCAAGCGGTTGACGCCTGATCAGCTCTTTCCCGAGGCCGAGATCGGCACGCATGGCCCGCCCGCCAACTACGCCGCGCCTTATCCGTTGAGCGAGCACTTCTTCCTCTGCGTGTATGACAAGGATAGCCGCTCCGACGCTGGGACGGCCAATAATTACGGCATCTATCTCGTGGATGCCTTTGGCAACAAGGAGCTGCTCTACCGCGACGCGTCGATCTCCTGCCTCGATCCGATCCCGATCAAGCCGCGCGCGGTTCCTCCCCTGATTCCGTACCTGACCGCCGTGGGAAAGCCGCTAAAGCCCGGCGCGAAGTTCGTGCCGCCTGATCCCAAGTCCATCCCCGACTTCGGCACGGTGGGGCTGATCAATGTGTATGACAGCATCTATCCCATGACTAACTTGCCCAAGATCGTGGCCCTGCGGATCATCCAACTGCTGCCGAAGACGACGCCCATCGCCAACAACCCGCGCATCGGCTTCGGCGATCAGAAGAGCGCCCGCATGGTTTTAGGGACCGTGCCGGTCGAGGATGACGGCAGCGCCTACTT
>CAZXVN010000130.1:0-6055 GCA_964643945.1 uncultured Lentisphaeraceae bacterium
TTCCGATCTGGGCCTTGTGAATCTCGCGGCCGAAGAAATAGCCGACCGCGGAGAAATCAGCCAGTTCGGCATTCGTGGGCGAGCACACAAACCAGCGGGCCTGGATGTCCTTCAGCGGCAGCGCCGACGGCGTGCGGGGAACGTGCAACAACCGGATCCGGGAATACTCCGCGTCCTTGATCTCCTGCTGCGCGTCCCGGGCGTGCTTCAGCTCGAACTCCATATTCGACTGCCCGGAACAGACCCAGACTTCCCCGGCCAGAATGTCGGTGATTCTCACCGTGTTTTTTCCGGTCACAGTCAGCTCGTGCGGGCCACCCGCCTTCATGGCCGGGAGCGCCGCTTTCCACTCGCCACGTTCGTCCGCGCGCGTTTCAGCCGCTTTTCCGGCCAGCAGGACTTTGACTGTCTCGCCGGGGGCGGCCCAGCCCCAGATCTTGATCACCTTGTCGCGCTGCACCACCATGTGATCACTGAAAAGGTTAGGCAGGCGCACGTCGGCGGTCGCGGACACACCCAGAGACAGCAGGGTGGCCAGAAGGATTGAAGTCGTTTTCATCATGGATTCCTGTCCGAGAGGGCCGCCGGCCCCGAGTTAACCCGCCTGGCTGCCGCTCTCCGGCATCCTCACTTCGAGATGCTTCGCAGTTCAGGCTGCGTGGTTGCGCTTTCGATGGCCTGGATGGCCTCTGCGACCGCATCAACCCGCATTTGATTGAGCGCGCCTTTGGGAAATCTCCCGGCCTCGCATTCAGCGTTGAAGTGCTCGACCAGCTCTTTCAATCCAGGCACCGCTTCTTTGGCGGCCGCACCATACGTCATCAGCGCCTTCATGATCTCGCCGGTTCTCTTCTGGCTGCCATGCCCGCCCTGGGTTCTCGCGAAAATCACGCCCGCCTCGATGCCCTCTTTGAAATGGTATTTCGCCAGCGCTTTGAATCCTCCCATGCGGATCTCATTGCCGAACATCGTGTCGGCCGGCGCCCGCACTTTGACGGCAGCGAGGATGTCGGGCGCCAAGGCCTGCACATCCTCGAGGGTCAGGAGGTTCTCAAACGTGTTCCGGAGCAGCGCCCGCGCCATGCCGTCCGCGTTCCGCGAGATGACCCGGATCGCCGGGTAGAGCAGGGCCGGGTCCGCCTCCTTGATGGAACGGCTCAGCTGCCCGCGTTTGAACAGGGCCTCGGCCAGCGCGCCTTGCGCGAGCTGGACCGGGTCGTTCCAGGCGATCGGCTGGAGCGGCTCGGCCGTGGCCACAAGCGCCTTGAGCATGTCCGGCAGGACCGGCCGCGCCGCCTCGCCCAGGTCTCTCAGCGCATACGAGGCCTTGACGCGCAGCCAGCGGTCGTCGTGCTTCAGCTGGCGGACCAGCACCGGCAACGCACGCGGGTCTTTGATATAGCCCAGCGCCTCGCAGGCGCTCTGCCGCAGGTGCGCGTCCTGGCCTTCCGCCATTGTGATCAGCGCGGGAACCATCGCCGCGGCTTCGGGCCGCTTGGCCAGCTCTTCGGCGGCCCAGCCGCGCACAACCGGCGACCAGTCGCCGAAAGCGGCCACGAGTTCCTGCGGGGTCTTCTTCTTGCACTCCACGTCGAAGCGGCCGGACGCGATGGCGGCTGCCACGTCCTTCGGGCTCAGCCAGTCCGCCTTCTTCAAGTCCCTGCCCGTGATGCAAAGTTTCTTGAGGGGTATGGAATAGGTCAGCACGTAGGTCGCGTTCGGGCTCAGTCCGCTGTAGCTGCTCTTGCCGTAGTAGGTGTTGTCGTCGGTCTTGCCCGCGCCGTACTGCTCGCCGCCGTCGTACACAAAAGCGCCATCACACCGGCGCGACAGGTCGAGGTGCCACTGCGCTTCCTTCACAAACGCGCCCACAGCCGCCGGCCCGCCCATGTTGGCGCCCAGAGCGCTCCACAGGTAGCCGAAGCCCTGGCCCGTGTGCCCGTATTCGCGATTCGCATAGGCCGCCGTCGCCATCTTCGCATAGTATTGCGCCGCCTCGGCCTGATTGCCCTGAACCGAGAACAGGATGGCCGCCAGCGAGTTCTTGCCGTTGTTCTCATGGTAGGGCCACGCGATGTGCTCGCCGTAGGGGATCGCCCCCTTGTCCACAAAATAGGCGAAGAACTTGGACGCCCGGCCGATCGCGGCGTCGACCTCCGGATCAGACACGCCGCACTTCTTGCCCATCACGATCCCGAGGTTGGCGATCAGCCCGGCCTGGTTCACCGGGCCGTAAGGCGGGATCGATCCGTGAAGCTTCCCGTCGGGGGTCCGTTCCGCGAAACCGTGGCCATAGGTGCCGTACAGGCCCTGCCCCTTGGCCAGTTTGAGAGTGAGGGCTGTGATCCCGGGCAGGACCTCTTTGTCGCCGGTCAGCAGGTAGTACTCGCTGAGACACACGTTCTTGTAACCGCAGTCCCACGCGCCGCCGCCTGTCTGGCTCAGCTCCTTGGCCGCGACCGCCCGGGCATAGTCCTTGACCTTGGGCAGATATTCGGGATTGCCGGTGGCCATCAACGCCAGGCACTGGACGGCACCCCACATGCCGCCGTCGTTCTTCTCCTTTTCGAGCACCTTGCACGCGGCGGCCAGGATCAGCTTGGATTTGGGGCAGTCGTAGGGCGCGGTGGCGCTGTACGACCCCATGACCTGCAGCTTGAGCTGGGCGGTCTCGGTTTTTCCCGCCCTGAACCGGAGGAGCTTGAGGACGCCTTTGTTTTCGGCCTTCTCGGCCTCGGTGATCGCCATCCCAAAGCTTTTGCGGGCGTCGTCGCTGAAGGGTTTGCCGCCCACGCCGAGGATCACGTCATCGACCTTCATCACGCCATCCGCGGGCGAACCGGCGCCCACGTGTGTGACCAGGATCTGCCGGCTCGCGGTCGTGGTGCGCCCCTGCGAGGCGTCCAGGTTGGACGCCGCCTTCGTATAGATCCAGCCGCGCAGCCCCGTAGGCCCCAGATTGTAGGTCAGCGTGCGGTCGACCGTGTTGCTCTGCGTGAGATCCGGCGGCACCGGCCGTTGCGCTGCGGCATGCGCGCTGTCGGTCCGTGCCCATGCGGCCACGATCATCAACAAAAACAGTGTGGTTGCTTGCCTCATCTTAGACTCCCTTCACCTGGCGTTTGCGCCGCCCCTCATTTCGGCAACAGCTTCATCATTCCCTTGGCCATCGCGTCGCCGACCAGAAAATACGTTTCCGCGTTGCCGAATTCGTGGTGGCCGTGTCCGGGGTGTGGCGAATCCTCGGGCTTGCGGACAAAGTCGCGGGTTTCGACAAAAAGCACCGAGCCTTTGAACTCCGGCCTCGCGGCCACCGCCGCCTGGGCCTTCCGGATGGCGAGCGCCGCAGACGGGAGATCCTTGCTGTCTTTCAGCCAAGGTCCGGTAAACTCTCCGATCACCACCGGCAGTCTGGGGGCCTTCAGCTCTTTGCGCACGTCGTTGATCAGGTTCACCAGATTCTGTTCATAGGCCGCGGTGGCCTTGGCATCGCAGAAGTCGTTCCACCCATGCCACCAGCCAAAACCCGCCACTTCATAGCCGCCCCCATCGTAACCGGGAAAATCGGTCTTCAGGTTCGCAAGCGCCTCGCGGATCTGCCCGATCATCTTCGTGTAGTACGGCCCGACCTCACCGCCCGAACTCGGCGGCCGGAAGTCCACGTCAAGGCTTTTGCCGCCCCAGGCCGTCTTGACGAGAAGCACCTGATTCTTCAGGGCATCCCCCACCACATGCCCGAACTGCAACTCCGGCCCGAAGTGGTGCTGGTCGCCATACACCGAAAACCCGAGCCCGTGCAGTCCGGCGAGCAAGGGTCCGCCTTCGCGCTGATAGCGGTCCCACACATCGTCACGCACGGCCCACTTGCCGTCGGCATCCTTGAGGTGCTTGAATGGCGCGCCCTTGACCGGATCAAGCAACAACGTGGCGAGCGTGCCGCGGCCATCGTTGTAATCCTTGCCCGTGAGATCGACCACGGCCGCACCCTCCATATTGGATTGTCCGGCGAGGATAAAGACCTTGACCGGGCTCTTGCCGCCCTGTTTCCGATTCTTGCCTGCACCGGCCTGCTCGGCCGCGACCAACGACAGCACGGCCGCTGTGCCAACGATGACGCCTGCGATTCGCTTAGTCATTGCCTGCTCCTTTTCCCCTCTCGCTGAATGCCCAGCACCCCAGTCTCACTCACACGCCCGCTTTGATGATCGCGGCAAACGAATCGGCCTTGAGCGCCGCGCCGCCGATCAGGCCGCCGTCGATATCCAGCTGGCTCATCAGTTCCTGGGCGTTTTCGGGCTTCATGCTGCCGCCGTACTGGATGCGAATGGTGTTGGCCACCAACCCGCCACACAGCTCAGCCAGCGTGCGGCGGATCAGCGCGTGAACCTCCTGCGCCTGCTCCGGCGAAGCCGTGCGGCCGGTGCCGATCGCCCACACGGGCTCGTACGCGAGCACGACCTTCGCGAGATCCGCGCCCAGGCCCGCCAGACCCAATAGGGTCTGGCGCACCACCACCGCCTCCATCTTGCCGCTGTCGCGCTCTTCCAGAGTCTCGCCCACGCAGACGATCGGGATCAGCCCAGCAGCCAGCGCGGCCTTGGTGCGCTTGTTCACCGTTTCGTCGGTCTCCCCGAAATACTGGCGCCGCTCGCTGTGGCCGATGATCACATACTTCACGCCCAGTTCCTTCAGCATGGCTGCCGAGATCTCGCCCGTGAACGCGCCCGACGCGTCCCAGTGCACATTTTGTGCGCCCAGCGCGACATTCGACCCCGCGCAGGCCGCAGCCGCGTCCTTCAGATCCGTAAACGGCGGGCAGACCACGACCTCGACCTGCGTGATGCCCGCGACTTCCCTCTTGATCCCTTCGATCAGCGCGGTGGCCTCCGCAGCCGTCTTGTTCATCTTCCAGTTACCCGCAACAATCTTCGTACGCATGAGACACTCTCCTTATTTCATAAAAATGAAGCGCGTATTATGGCTTACGACCAACGCACTGTCCAGCCTGGGGTTTCTGATAGCGGCGGCACTTGACGCCTGCTTCTTTGAGCAGCCGCTCGGCCTGCTCCGTAAACGCGTAATCGCCGCCGTAGACCACCTCTTTGATGCCCGCGTTAATGATCAGTTTGGCGCACGTCAGGCAGGGGCTGATGGTCACATAGATCGTCGCGCCAGCCAGCCGGATGCCGTAGTACGCCGCCTGACAGATCGCGTTCTGTTCGGCGTGGACGCAGATGCACTCCTCCAGGCTGGAGCCGGACGGGGCCGTGCCCGCGCACCGCGCACACCCGCCTTCGAAACAGTTCTTCACGCCGCGCGGCGTCCCGTTATATCCGGTCGAGATCACCCGGTTGTCAGAAACCACCACCGCCGCCACCTTGCGGCGCGAACAGTTCGCGCGCGTAGCCGTCACCAAGGCGATCTCCATGAAATAGGTGTCCCAATCGGGACGCGGGTCAACCGCTTTTTTCTTTGCAGCCATGCCGGACGCTCCCCTGCTGAAAATTCGCCAACAGTGTAACTCAACCCCGCGTCTGGAAACCACGTTTTTTTTCCGTGTTGCGCCCCGCGCCGGGTTCGAGGATACTAGACACATCGATGCGTGACCCTCTCAAGACCCGCGCCCTTTTCAAGGGCCTCACCCCCTACACCACCACCCTCACGGACGAGGCCCTGAGGCGCGGCATTGGTGTCGCGCTCATCAACCCTGACCCCGAGATGCCGATCTTCGACCTCAGCCGCGATGGCCAGACCGTGCGCTGTTTCAATGCCCTGACGGACCGGGTCGGCGCCGCGACCTTTCACCTGCTCAACAACAAGCGCGCCTGCCACGACTGGCTCAAGCGCGCCCGCATCCCCGTGCCCGCGCAAATCCCTTACGACGACGCGCACGCTGAAGCCGCACTCGCCTTCCTGCGCAGCCACGCGCCGGTCGTCGTCAAGCCCTGCATGCAGTGGGGCGGGCGCGGCGTCTCGATGGCTGTGCGCACGCCGGGGGAACTGCACGCCGCCGTGCGCTTTGCGCGGCGTTACGAGCCCGACGTGATTCTCGAAG
>CAZXVN010000131.1:0-7718 GCA_964643945.1 uncultured Lentisphaeraceae bacterium
GTGACGACCGTCGGGTCCGAGCCATCGGTCTGCACGTAGCCCGCAGGCACCTGCGCCAAGAAGTCGGGGTCGCTTTGCTGGACATCGACGCTGGCGGTGCCTGGCGGCACTTCAAGGCTCCAGACTCCATCCGGCCCGGTGACCACAAGGTGCTCCACGCCCAACACGTCGGTGACCCGCACATCCACGTTCTCAAGGGGAACGTCGGTGCCGACATCATATGTGCCGTTGCCCAGGACATCGTAATAAACGAAGCCGGAGATCGCTCCCGGGAAGCAATCCAGGAACCAGTTCCCGGTGCTGTTGGCGTTGAGATTCGTGACCGATATCGAATCCCACAAACCGCCGTCCTTGTCATTGGAGCTGACGGCCAGCGGCGGCCCCGCGTTATCCACCTTCCAAACCAGGTAATCGCCAGACACCAGATTGGTGAAGCTGTAATTGCCGTCCGCACTGACGATCTGCCGGATGAGCGGCTCGCCCGCGTCCAACGTGCCATTGCCGTTGCTGTCAAGGTAGAGCTTGAAGACAACATTGGTGATCAGCGGTTCACCTGTCTCGTAACCTTGGCCACCGGGCCCCGCGTCTCCGTCCGCATCGAGGTCGTTGTGGACATACCCTTGGATCGCGTGGAGAGCCACATTCCCGTCGAGGAAATCATTGCCCGTGCTGTTGGTGCCGCTGAGAGTGACCTTGATTTGGTTGTCGATAACAGGTGTTTCAAAAGGATCACCCGTATCGGCGATGTCGGTCGCCCCCGCAGGGTCCGTTTCGCGGACAAAGTAGGTGCCGGCGGGCAGGCTCAGGAACGCGTAACTGCCGTCCGGCGCGGTAACCGTCGACGCTATCAGCGGATCGATACCGGCGTCATAAACACCGTTGGCATTGCTGTCGCCGTACAGATTGACCGTCACTCCGCCCATGCCTGTGTCTCCGCCCCAGCCGGCGGCTCCCGTATCGAGGTACACCGCCCCGCTGACGGCTGCCAAAGTCGGGTTCTGGTCGTAAAAATCATTCCCGTCGCTGGTTCCACCCGTGGCCACAGTCGCCGCGATCTGGTTGTAGCCCGTAGCGTCTGTCGGCTGAGGAGCAAAGTTTGCGTCCTTGTCACCCGTGGATGCCGCGCCTGCAGGATCGGTTTCCCGGATGATGTAGGCTCCCGCCGCGACATTGGTGAAATCGTAGTTGCCGCTGGCATCCGTCATGTTCGTGGCCACCGGAGAGTCGGCGACATCCCAAGCCCCTGTCACGGTTCCATTATCGCGGTAAAGCACGATCAAAACACCGGCAATGCCCAATTCATTGGTGTTTTGCGCGCCGT
This sequence comes from uncultured Lentisphaeraceae bacterium, assembly GCA_964643945.1. GTDB lineage: Bacteria > Verrucomicrobiota > Kiritimatiellia > RFP12 > UBA1067 > JAHFSX01. The sequence goes on from CAZXVN010000131.1 coordinate 1,322, forward strand.
TGCCGTTGGCGTCGTTGACGACCGTGCCGCTCACCGAGCCCGGCGGCAGATAACCAAAGTCGATACTGGTGAGCACATGATTCGGCAACAGGTTGAGGATGACGAGGTTCGGCGTGCCCACGCCGTCATAATCATAGCTCGGCGTATAACTGGCTGGCACGCTCGTGACGCTTACCCTGTAGGTGGCTGGCGCCAGGCCCGCAATCGCGTAGAGGCCGTTGGCATCCGTAACCGCCGAGGGCTCTGAGGACTGAAGCACGCCATCGCCGTTGAGGTCGATGTATACCGTGACCCCGGAAATGCCCGGCTCGCCGACGTCATAATTCCCGTTGCCGTTGTTGTCGATCCAGACCAAGTCACTGATCAACGTGTTGCCTTTATAGCCAAAGTCCACCGTGACATCGCTCGCACCCGCCGCCAGCGTCAAGGTCGTCACATGCGGCGATCCGGTGCCATCGCGATCAGCGGTAGCCACGGCGCCGTTCGGCAAGGTGGTGGTGTCCACGCGAACAGTCTGGGGTCCAGCCGCCAGACCCACGATGTTGTAGGCGCCGTTGGCATCCGTGATTGCGAAGGGCTCCCCGCCTTCCCATGTGTCGTCGTCGTCGCTGTCAACGTACACCCGCACGCCTGCCAGCGGCGGCTCGGAAGCGTTCTGCACGCCATCCCCGTTCAAGTCATTCCACACGTAGTCGCCAAGGCTGGCCGTGTACAGCGAGAACTTATAGTTCGCGCCCGTAGCGCCTGGGGCGACCACGATGCTGCCGATGACGGTCGCGCCCAGCGTCGCGCCGCCCAGGTTGCCCACTTGGTTGGTTCCGGCCGCATAAGCGGCGGGCACGCTCTCCGTAAGGGTATAGGTGCCGGGCGGCAAAGACGGAAACGCGTAGACGCCGTTGGTGTCGGTCGTGACCACGAGCGTGACAGGCTGCAAGAGCGTGTTGGTGCCTGTGATCGTAATCGTCACGTTGGTCACGACAAAGTCGCTGCCATTCATCACCCCGTTGCGGTCGTTGTCCGCGAACACGAGGCCGCCAAGCGTGGCATAGGCCGCATCATAAAACATATTGTTGCTGTTGGGAGTGCCGCTCACGACCGCCACGGCGATCCGGTTGTCGTTCGTGCCGTCCTTGTCCGTGGTGCTGAAGTAGCCCGCAGGATCCACCTCCCTCACCGTGTAACTTCCCGCCAAGACATTCGTGAAGCTATACCCGCCGTCAACTCCCGTGACCGCAGTCGCGACCACGTTGCTCACAACGTCGAGAAGTTGGACCGTCACCCCGGCAAGTCCGTTGACGTCCCCGGCGTCGACCGTACCGTTTCCGTTGACATCCACCCGCACCGCGCCGCTCACGGTTGTAGGGTAGACGTAGCCGAAGTCGATGTTGCTGACGACCTGGCCCGCAGTCAGGGCCACGGCGGCCTTTCCGTACGGCGTCCCGTCCGCATCGCAGGTCGCCACAAGCCCGGCCGGTAACGTCGTTGTATCCACGGCCACGGAAAAACTCCCAGACGGGAACCCGCCGATGCCATAGACGCCGTTGGCGTCCGTCAAACTGTATGGCTCGCCGACATTCCAGACGCCGTTGCTGTTGAGATCAGCATAGACCCGCACGCCGGACAAGGGCGGCTCACCCCCGTTGCGCACGCCGTCGCCATTGGAGTCCTGCCAGACCGTATCGCCCACGGTGCCAAGGTCCCAGCGGTAATCTTCCGTCTCGCCGTCGTTCGCCAGACCGGAGAAAGCCAGTTCCGGGAAGGCCGGCGCCTCGGGGAGCAGCCTGAAACGCGCGTAGAGCGTGGTCATGTTCGTGGCCGAAATGGCGCCGGCCGGCACAGTGACGGGAAGGGTGTAAACCCCGGCCCCGTTGCCGCCGTTCGTAACGACCGCCTGGCTGAACACCATGTCCCCGGCATCCACGAAACTCCCGTTCCTGTTGAAGTCCACATACCCCACCAGCCAGCCGCTGCCCTTGCCCACCGTGACCTTCAGCACTGCGCCGTTGGCACCGTTCTGCCAGATCCCGGTGCTTACCACGCCGTCATCCCCGGCGTCGAGCGAGGCGGCCGCGGAGGGCTTGCCGTCGATCTCCGTAGTGACGGTTGCGCCCAAATAGAGATCAGGCACAGCCAGCACCCGGTTCTGCGCGCCGTCGTTGGCCAGCAGCGTGCTGTAGCTGACCGGCAGGTCGCCGAAGTCGTAGAGCCATGTGTCTTTGAAAGCGAAGTCGATGTTGGTGATCGCCGCAGTGATCGCCACCACCTGATAGGCGGAAAGCACGTCGCCAAAGGAGTTGGTCGCGGAGACGACGGACAGCGCGGAGGTCGAGCCGTTGGTGGTGGTCAGCGTCAGGTGCGGCGCCGGGGCCGAAAGCGAGACGATATAGCGGTTGGTGCCGGAACCGACGCTGTTGGGAAGCCCCGTAAACGCATAGTCGCCGTTGGTGGAAGTCTGCGTGCTCCCGATCTGCACCGTCTCGGCCGCGTCGATCACGCCGTTGCTGTTGGCGTCGCGCCAGACGTACAGATTGACCGTCTGCGCGACGAAGGCCACCTCGTCCGTCGAAACCCCGGAGATCCCTGTGCCCAGCACGCCGTTCTGGGGCGTGCCGTCGAGGCCGACCGTGCCGCTCAAGAAGTTGTTGCCGGTGTACTGGTATCCGAAGTTGATGCTCATGTCAAAGTTGGTGTGCGCCACGCCGCCGACAGAAATGATATGCCCGCTCGAAATCACGATGGAAGTGGCAATGTTGGCCGTGTTCGTACCGTCGGGGTCGCAGGTCGGATAGAGCCCGGACGGGAAACTGACGTCATTGGTAGCCACCCGTATCGAGTAGGTCCCGTCCGCCACCCCCTGAAAACTATAATACCCGTTGACATCCGTCCGGTTCGTGACCGTCGTCGTGGCGTTGCTGAGCACCAGGCCGATGTTCGCGATGCCGAGTTCGGCCGCATCGCGCACCCCGTTGCCGTTGGTGTCGATCCAGACCGTCTCGCCGATCACGCCGGGCAGGCGGAAACCGAAATCAGCGCCCAGGAACGCGGTGCCGGGCGCGATGTCGACCCCGTACTGGATGTAGATGCTCTGCTGCGCCGAGTTGGGCAGCGGCTGCCCGTCCAGCCCTGGGGCAGCGGTGAGAACGGCCTTCGCCAGCGGCGCGCCGTTCGTGTCGACGACCACGACATAGGCGTCCCTCGCGAGGGCCGTAAACAGATACGCGCCGTTCGTGCTGGTCGTGCGCGCCGCAGAGAACGTGTCGATTCCCGCGTCATACGCGCCGTTCGTGTTCACGTCGCGGTAAAGGTTCACCGTCACGTTGGTGATGCCGCCCTCGTTCCAGTCCTGCGACCCGTTGGCGTTGTTGTCATAGAAAATCGTGTCACCGATCGCGCCCAGGGCCGCGAAGCCGAAGTCGGCGGTCAGCACGCTGCTGCCGCCGCTGACCGTCGCCAGCACGTTGGTGGCGGTGGCCGGCGCGTAGGCCGTATTGAAAGAGTCTTTCGGCAGGCTCGGGCTGGCCGTGTTCACCACGACCTTGTAGCGGCCGTCCGGCAAAGCACTGAACAGGTACTGCCCGTTGGCGTCGGTGTTGGTGCTCGTCAACAGCACATACGTTCCGTCGCGGTTCATGTCCGCGTACAGCCAGACGGTCACGTTGGTAATGCCTGTCTCCTGCGGGCCGCTCTGCGTGCCGTCGGCGTTCAGGTCGCGCCAGACCGTGTCGCCGATCGACCCGGTGCCGGAGGGCTGGTAGCCGAAGTCCTGGCTCACATTGTTGGCGTTGACGACGGTCACCAGGCTCAGCCCGTCCATCGCGCCGTACGGATCAGCCGTGACGGCATACAGGGGCGGAAGATTCGTGGACGGAGGCACCACCACCAGATAATTTCCGGAGGGATAGTTCGTGAAGACGTAATGCCCCTGCGCGTCGGTGTTCGTCGTCACCATCAGCACGTCCACGCCCACATCCACGACACCGTTGCTGTTGCTGTCCCTGTACAGCCAGACCGGGACGCTGGCGATGCCTTCGTCGTTGCTGTTCTGCACGCCGTTGCCGTTCCAGTCGTAGTAGAGCGTGTCGCCGATCGCGTACGGCCCCGTCTGGTAGTAGCTGAAATCGACGTGGGTGCTCGTGCCTGACGCAGTCGGCACAGTCACCTGGCCGGCCGTGGAAAGACCGTCCGTATCGTAGGTCTGCGTCCAAGTGGCCCCGCCGGAGAGCGGGCCGGTATTGGTCGTGACGACGACATAGTACGTACCGATGTAATTCCCGGTAAAGTTGAAGTACCCGGTGGCATCGGTCTTGTTCGTGGCGACCTTCACCAGAGTATTCGTATCGACGAGATACACGGTGACGTTCGTGAGGCCGTATTCGCCGCTGTCGGGCGTCAAGGTGCCGCTGCGGTTCAGGTCGTTCCACACCAGCCCGTTGATCGTGGCGCCGCCCCAGTAATATCCGAAGTCGGCGGTCAGGTGCTTGTCCGTGCCATCGGTCGCGGCCGGGAAGAGGTTGGTGACGGTGGTGGTGTTGGCCGGCGAGTTCGTGCCGGTCATCTCCGTCCAGGTGTTGGTGACGCCCACCCCGCCGTTCGGCAGCGAGGCCGTCAGCACCGCCACCGTGTACCGTCCGGTGTTGGCGATGCCCGTGAACAGGTAGTAGCCGTTACGGTCGGTCGTGTTGGTGATCGACACGTTCACGCCCGCGCCGGCATCCCCGCCCAGCGGCGGCGTGAGCACCACCTTGACGTTGGCGATCCCGACCTCGTTGGTCTCCTGGATGCCGTTCTTGTTCTGGTCGCGCCAGACGGTGTCGCCGATCACGCCGGTCGGGAAAAAGTTCGTGATCGCCTGGCTGGTCTTTGGGTTCGCGGGCCGGCCGCTGGTGAAGAGGGCATTCGTCACAAAGGCAGTGTTGGTAACCATCGTGGCGGCGTTACCGGGCGGCTCGATCCCCAAGAACGTGACCGTGGCCGTCTTGCTGCCGCCCGGATAAAGCGGACCCACGTTGCTCCAGTAGAGAGTTCCCGTGGTCCCGTTCGTCGTGACGCTGGATGGCGCCGGCGTGGCCGAGACGAACTGCAGCTTGTTGACGTTGTACGTATCGCTCAAAGGCACGGGGTTAAGCGTCGACGTGCCGGATGCTCCGCCTTGGGTCTGGTCCGTTATCAGACGCAAGCCAGCCGCATCGATGTTAGCGTGCAAGGTAGGATTGCTTCCATTTTTGTAGCCGGTCAACTTGACAATCAGGTTGGAACTGTTGAAATCCGCCCATGTCAAACTGTTCAGATTGGAGAGGGGGAAGACCCATGTGCCGTTGGTTGGCATTTGCGCGACATAGACATTCGTCGGGGAAAGATAAGACGGTGTCCCGCCCCGGCGATACACTTCGACTTTTAAGTACGGATTACCATCGCCGGAAACATTTTGAACCGGCAGAATAAGCGACACGTTGGTAACCGCTCCGGGCAACTGCGTTTGACGGAAATCCGTAACGGCAATCATGTCCGGCTGACTGGAAAACGGCGGTTCAGCATATCGCCCGTCGGGACTGGCCGCATTGTAGAGGTTCGTTGCGTTGCCCCAAGCCCCACCACTCACACTGTCAAGGTTTCGCGCCCAAACGTCGACGCTGACCGGCTGCCCGATTCCCGTCCCGCTGCCCGGCAGGTTGTTGGTGACGGTCAGGCTATAGGTGACCTGCCGCGCTTCATAGACCGGCCCGACCGTGACCTGCCTCTTCGTCAGGCCCAAGGCCGGCGCGAAGCCGAAATCCGCGGTCATCACGCTTACCGGATTCGCGCCTGTGCGGGCGGTGTCCAGTCCCGCGGCATACGTTCCCGGCGTGGTGATGGTATAGCCGACAGGCAGGTCCGGATCAGCCGTATCAACAACGGCCAGATAGGCGCCGTCGACCAGATTGTTGATCAGGATGAAAAAACTGTAGAAACAGCTTTTTTTTCGATGATGTCTAACAACAGTCTAATGATTGGCAATCTAAGCAGACCGAGCCGATCTAAACAGATGGCGGATTTGAATGACTCGAGAATGGTGTGTCCCGCTGTTTCTGGTAGGGATGGTAGCAAAGTGGATGCGGGGATGGCATCGTAAAATTTTGTGCTGAAACGTTTTTTTGGTGAACACGGCGGGGGGTGGGCGAGTGCCAGATGAGGCAGGAGCGGCGCGGTAGGCGGGATAAGCGGATGGGGTGGGGGGAGGAAGTATGCAATCGGCCGAAAGCAGGCCTTCAGATGCTGTAGTTGGGGGCGGGTGCCGAACGCTCGCACTCGCTCAAGACATGAGCCAGCGTGATGGAGGCCAACGTTTTGTCGAGGGTCTGGCTTATGTCTTGCCACGTACTGTACTCGGTGCACGAAAGAAGGCTACTGTTAGCGGCCG
>CAZXVN010000132.1:0-6437 GCA_964643945.1 uncultured Lentisphaeraceae bacterium
ACATCATTGCCAGCCCGTCCGCCTCGAGCACGATCGGCGCCGACACGGTCTCAAGCGGGAAGTTCAGGTCGCGCACCAGGCGCCGGAGCACCGCCACCTGCTGGTAATCCTTCTGCCCGAACACCGCCACATGCGGCAGGACGATGTTGAACAGCTTGGCCACAACCGTACACACGCCGCGGAAATGGCCGGGGCGCCGCGCACCGCACAAGCCCTTGCCAAGACGCTCCTCGGTCACATAGACGCTGGCGTCCGGCGCATACATCGCCGGCACCGGCGGCAGGAACACGACGGACGCGCCCGCCTCGCGACAGAGTGCCAGATCGCGTGCCTCGTCGCGCGGATACTTCGCGAAATCCTCGTTCGGACCGAACTGCGCCGGGTTGACGAAGATACTCACGACCACCGCGTCCGAGCGCTTTTTCGCCTCAGCGATCAGCGAGAGGTGCCCGTCATGCAGATAGCCCATCGTCGGGACCAGACCGATCCGCTGCCCGGCCGCACGCTGCGCCTGCGCCCACGCCTGCATCTCGTGAGGGGTCTGAATAACAAGCATGTTCATTTAAAGGTTCAGAGGTTCACGGTTCAACGGTTCACGGTTTACGGTTCACGGTTTACGGTTTACGGTTCACGGTTCACGGTTCACGGTTCACGGTTCACGGTTTACGGTTTACGGTTCACGGTTTACGGTTCACGGTTCACGGTTCACAGTTCGCCCCGGCACTCACCCCACCACCGCGTGCGCAAAAGCCGTCACCTCTTCCACGCTGTGCGCCGCAGAAATGAAACCGACCTCGAACTGCGAAGGCGGCAAATAGTAGCCGCGGTTCAACAGCGAGTGGAAATGCTGCGCATAGGCCTGCGTATCACACCGTTTAGCGTCCGCCAGATTCTTCACCGGCTGCCCTGTAAAAAACACGGTGAACACGCCGCCGTACTGCGCGCAGCGGAACGGCAGACCCTTGGATGCCGCGGCCGTGTTGATCATCTCAGCCATGCGCTGACCGAGCTGCTCCAAACGCGGATAGGGATCGTCGCGCTCAAGAATTTCGAGGGTTTTCAAACCCGCGGCCACCGCCAGGGGATTGCCCGAGAGCGTACCCGCCTGATAGATCTTGCCGCGCGGCGCAAGCTCGTCCATGAAAACCGCCGCGCCGCCCACCGCCGCCAGCGGCAGCCCGCCGCCGATGATTTTGCCCAAGGTCATGAGATCGGGCTTCACTCCCGCGATCTTCGCATACGACGAGAGGTTAAACCGGAACCCGTTGATCACCTCGTCGAAAATAAGCACCGCCCCGCAACGATCCGCATAGTGGCGCAACTTCGCCAAGAAGCCCGGTTCTGGCATCACGAGTCCCATGTTGCCCACCACCGGTTCCACGATGATGGCCGCGATCTCCTGACCCTTCTCACGGATCAACTCATTGACCGCATTCAGATCGTTGTACGGCACCACAAACGTGTCGCTCGCCACATGCCGCGAGATGCCGGGGGAGGTCAGCGTGCCGCCTGTCAGCAGACCGCTGCCCGCCGAGACGAGCATGCTGTCGCTATGCCCGTGATAACAGCCGTCGAACTTGACAATGCGTTTGCGCCCGGTCACGCCGCGTGCAATACGTAGCGCCGTCATCACCGCCTCGGTCCCCGAACTCACCAGCCGCACGCGCTCGAGGCACGGCACAAGCGAGCAGAGCTTCTCGGCAAAGCGCACTTCGATTTCCGTATTGATGCCGAACGTCGTGCCCTTCACGGCCTGCTTCTGAATCGCCTCAACAATCTCGTCGTTGGCATGCCCGAGAATCATCGCACCCCAGGAACAACAGAAGTCGGTCAGCGTGCGCCCGTCTGCGGTCTTGATCTTCGACCCCTTGCCCGATTCGACATACACCGGTGTGCCGCCCACGCTGTTGAACGCCCGCACCGGGCTGTTCACCCCGCCGGGGATCACTTTGCAGGCGCGTTGAAAGAGTGCTTCATGTGTCATCATAACGTTACCCCGTTAAAAGGCTCCGCCCGTGCAGGCTAACCCGGATGTTACCGCATTAAACGAACTCAATGGTCGCTTTCGCCTTCAGCTCTTCGGCATACGCCGTCATCGCCTCGCCGCGGCGGGCATGCCGGATGAGATCTCGGATCTGCTCGCGCGCCAGGTCGAAGTCCGCCTCCCCCGCCTCTTCATGCGCGGTCTTGTAAATGATGTGATAGCCGAACTGTGTCTCGATAATCTCGCTCACCTCGCCGTCCTTCAGCGCGAAGGCCGCCGTGTCGAACTCCGGCACCATCATGCCGCGACTGAACCAGCCGAGACTGCCGCCCTCTTTGCCGCTCGGACACATGGAGTGTACTGCGGCCTCGTCCGCAAAGTCTTTGCCGCCACGCACACGCTCACAGATCGCCTCGATCTTGGCCTTCGCCTCGTCCTTGGAAGTCGCCGTATCGCCGTCAGGCGTGATGAGGATGTGTTGCGCCAGCACGCGTTCGCCCGTCTTAAAGTCGTCTTGGTGCGCCTCAAAATGGGCCTGGATATCGTTCTCGGTCGGCTCGGCCACTCCCGCAACAGCCTTCTCGACCAGCTTATCCACTTGCCGCCCGTGCCGTATCTGTTCGCGGAACGCCGCCACGTCGGTCTTCTGCTGATTCAGGGCCGCATGGAACGCCTCCTGCCCGCCGACCTGCAGCACAATCTTTTCGACCTGCTCGTCGACCTCCGCATCGGATACGGGAATATCCAGCTTGGCGGCCTCGTCAAGCAGCAGCTTGGCGCCGATCGCCTGCTCGGCAGCCTTCTGCACCAACGTCGGCAACTGCGCGCGAATCTGCTCTTGCGACATCCCGTGCTCGGTATAGAAACGGACAAGCCGCTCCAGTTCGAAGTGGATCGCCTCTTCAGGAATCACCTGTCCGTTCACTTTGACTGTCTGCATGTGCACCTTTCTTATTTCTTTGTCCACGAATCTCTCAGTGTGACCGTGCGATTGAAGACCGGCTTGCCAGGCGCCGACTCACGCGTGTCTGCGCAGAAATATCCGACACGTTCGAACTGGAAGGTCTGGCCCGGGAGCGCCTCAGCCAAGGCGGGCTCCGCATACGCCGTGACCGTCTTGAGCGAGTCCGGATTGAGGAACGCGAGGAAGTCGCGGGTCTCGTCGCCCATCGGGTCAGGCACGGTGAACAGCCGGTCGTACAGACGCACCGTCAGCGGCACCGCATGCGCCGCCGACACCCAATGGAGGGTGCCCTTGACCTTGCGGCCGTCGGGCGCGTTCCCTCCTTTGGAAGCCGGATCGTACGTGCCGTGGATCTCGGTGATGGCTCCCGCCGCGTCCTTCACCGCACGCGTGCAGGTGAAAAGACAGGCCGCCCTTAGACGCACCTCCTGGCCAGGAGCCATGCGGAAAAACTTTTTGGCCGGCTCCTCCATAAAATCCTCGCGCTCGATGAACAGCTCTCGGCCGAACGGCACCCGCCGGGTGCCCGCGCCGGGGTCATCCGGGTTGTTCTGCGCCTCCGCGTATTCGACCTGCCCCTCGGGGTAGTTGTCGATCACCACCTTGACGGGATCGATGACCGCCATGCGCCGCAACGCCCGCCTGTTCAGATCGTCGCGCAAACAGTATTCGAGGAGCGCCACATCGGTCTCGCTCTCATATTTTGAAACGCCGATGCGCTCGCAAAAATCCCGGATCGCCTCGGGCGTGTAACCGCGACGCCGAAGACCGCACACCGTCGGCAGGCGAGGATCGTCCCAGCCGTCCACCCGCTTCTCTTGCACGAGCTGCAACAGCTTTCGCTTGCTCATCACGGTATAGGAGAGGTTCAGCCGCGCGAACTCGCGCTGCTGCGGACGGATCTTCACGCCGTTGCGCACAACCAACAGGCCCATCTCATCCATACGGTCGATCACCCAGTCATAGAGCGGACGGTGCACCTCAAATTCAAGCGTGCACATCGAGTGCGTCACGCCCTCGAACGCGTCCTCGATCGGATGGGCGAAGTCGTACATCGGATAGATGCACCACGTGTCGCCCGCGTGGTAGTGCGGCACATGCAGGATGCGGTAGAGGACGGGATCGCGGAAATGGATGTTGGGCGAAGCCATGTCGATCTTGGCACGCAGACACAGCGTGCCGTCCGCGAACTCTCCGGCCTTCATGCGGCGGAACAGCGCCAGACTCTCCGCAGCCGGACGCTCGCGTGAGGGGCTCTCCTTGCCCGTCACGGTCGGAATGCCGCGGTACTCTTTCCACTGCTCCTGCGTGAGGTCGCACACATAGGCGTGCCCGCTGACGATCAGGTTCTCCGCGATCTCATACATCTTGTCGAACAGGTTGGCCGCGTTGTAGAAACCGCCGCCCCAGTCGAAGCCCAGCCAGCGGATGTCCTGTTTGATGCTTTCGGCGTATTCGTCCGACTCCTTCGACGGATTGGTGTCGTCCATGCGCAGGTTACACTGGCCGCCGAACTCCTTAGCCATGCCAAAATCAATGCAGATGGCCTTGGCATGTCCGATGTGGATGTACCCGTTAGGCTCGGGGGGAAACCGCGTCACCACCAGGCCGCCCGTGCGCCCGGCCGCCACGTCGTCAGCTATCCACTGTTTCAGAAAATGCCGGCTGGTATCCGATCCGGTCGGCGTGTTCTCGTCACTCATCTTTCACCTTTCGGGCGGGCGCAGAGGCCCGCCCCTACCCAATCATCACGGCTTCCATACGCGGACATTCATTTTTTTACGGCCCCACGCTTGGGCGTCCTCATGCGACGGATACCAGAGGTCAAGCCGGTGCCCCGTGATCGCACCGCCGCGGTCTTCCACGCGACCGTACCCGTAACCCGGCACATACACAATCGTCCCGAACGGCAACACCGCCGTGTCCGCCGCGATTGTGCCGTACTTGGCGCGCAGGCCGCTGGCGGACACTCCGACCTCTTTGGGGCGGCCTTTGTTCGGGCCACTGCTGATCACCGCCGACCCCAACCCGAACCAGCCGCGCTCCCAACTGCAACAGAGGCCGCAGTTGCAATAACCGGTCACCTCCATGGCCATCACGACCGACACCCGCCCTCGCGGCGGGTGGATGCGCTGCGTGAGACAACCGGACAACCAGACCAGCACCGGCAGAAACAATCCGGCGAAAATGGCGGGGAGCCGCTCACGCCAGCCAGCGCCACGCCTGCCTGGCGGACTGCAAGGCCTGTGTGTCTTGGACATCGGGTACAGAGGATACCAGAACGCCTCTCCCCCCGCAATGCCCGCATGCCGAATCCGCTATGCAAAATCCGGGCAAAACCCGGGCCGCCGCTTTCCGCTGTCTGGCCTTGAATTCGTATTCAGTCCCATCTGGCTTGACATCACACACGCAATCTGCAACTTTCAATCTTGATTTTTACGTTATGCCTTTACGCAGCAGACAACAGGATGCCGGAGCGCGCTGGCAGGAGTTCGAGCGCAACGAGTTGATCTCCCTGATCCGCGTGCATGTCTATTGCACCTACCGCTCGGTGCTCGGGCCAGCTTGGCGCACCGTCCAGTCCCATGACGCGAAAGACAGGGTCTACTACGTCAATTCCGGTTCTGGCGAGGTCACCCATCACGGCCAGGTTTATCCTCTGCGGCCCGGCGGCCTTTACCTGATTCCCGCGCATACGCCGCACAGCCATGCGTGCGACGAGCGGCTGGACCTGTACTGGTGCCATTTTGCGGCCGAGACCTGCTACGGCACCCCGCTGTTTGCCCACCTGACGCTCCCGTATGCCTGTCACGTTCAGGAGAACGATGCGATGCCAGCGCTCTTCGAGGCCATGGTCCGGCTGTACAAGGACGATTCGCCGGGCGCGGTCTTCCGCCGCTCGGGCCTGCTGATGCAGGTGCTGGCGCCGTTCATCGAACAAGCCGACATGGGCCGGTGGCGGTTGCTGCATCTCCGCGCAGACCAGTTCACGCCCGTTTTAGACCTGATCGACCGCCGCCTGACCGACTCGCTTTCGATCGACGAGCTGGCTCGCGCGGCGCACCTTTCCCGGGGCTACTTCATGAGCCGTTTCAAGGCGACCTTCGGCCTGTCTCCTCACCAGTACCAGTTGCTGAAGCGGATTGAGAAGGCGCGTCAGCGGCTGGTGAACACCTCCGACACCATCAGTCAAATCAGTTCGGACCTGGGATTCAGCGACGCCTTTCATTTCTCACGGCTGTTCAAGAAAATGACCGGCCGGTCGCCCAGGGATTACAGAAAGAGCCACCGTCCCGACGAAATCCGCTGACCGCATTATTGTACATATATTGGAGACTATTGACCATGGAAACGCCGCTGGCTTTCGTCTAAACTCTCGAACATAGTGTTGAGGGATCGTCCCCTCATGAACGAACTCCGGGAGAACGCTGTGAAGCCCATTGTCAAAACCGCATCAGGATTGTTGTTTTCCGCCTCGCTGCTTCTGGC
>CAZXVN010000133.1:0-2610 GCA_964643945.1 uncultured Lentisphaeraceae bacterium
CTGGTGCAACAGGTGGCTCTCTTTGTCGATCGAAAGCGCCGTGCAGTCCGCCGTAAGCCCCGTGCGCGAACGCACCGCCGCCTTGGCGAAGAACGCCCGGCCCACCGCCGTCGCACCCGCCAGAACCACCTCGGGCTTGTACTTGGCGATCAGCTGACTCAGCGCGTCGGCATAGACGTTCGCCTCATATTCAGCCAGTTCGGGCTGATCCACAAGGTAGACCGTGTCCGCGCCCGAGGCGATCAGGTGCGGCGCCGAGTCGCCGATGTTGTGCCCCAGCACGACCGCCGCCAGGTCGCAGCCGCGGTCATTCGCCAGCCGGCGCCCGGTGGACACCAGTTCGTAGGCCACCTCTTGCACCTTGCCATGATGCTGCTCCGCGAACACCCAGATGTCCTTGAAATCCGCGAGGTTCGCTTTCTTGTTCTGCTCTTTGACGTTTGTCACGATCGCGAAAAACGGACAGGCCTTGACGCAGGCGTTACAGGCGCGGCACTCTTCCGGCTTGAGCACCGCGAGTTTGCCTTCCATGTATAACGCGTCGAACGGGCACGCGGCGATACACTTCTTACATCCGCGGCACTTCTCGTTATCGATGATGATCGGTGTGTCAGCCATGGCTTACGCAACCCCCTTATCTTGCAACGTCTTCAAAATCGCTTCGACCGCGGCGGACGGTTTCTCGCGCCCGTCCATCCGCACGCCGCCCGTCTTGGTGGGGGGCGCGAAAATCTTCACCACCTTGGTCGGCGACCCGTCAAGGCCGCACCTCTCCGCTGCCGTGCCCACATCCTTCGCCCCCCAGCGCGGAATCACCGTCTTCTTGGCCGCCATCCATCCGCTCAAGCTCGCAAACCGGGGTGTGGAGGCCTCTTTCACCACCGTCATCACGGCGGGCATCTGCCCCTCGATCACGTCGACGCCCTCGTCCATCTGCGTCTCAACCGTGAACGTTTTCCCGCTGACCTGGATCGACTTGACGTAGGTCACCAGCGGGAAATTCAGAAACTCCGACACGCCCGGGCCGACCTGCGCGGTGTCGCCGTCGATCGCCTGCTTGCCGAAGAGCACCAGGTCAGGCTTGGCGTTGACCTTCCAGATCGCCTGAGTGATCGCATACGAGGTCGCCAGCGTATCGGCGCCCGCGAACGCACGGTCGGTCAGTAAAACAGCATCGTCCGCGCCGCGGGCCATGGCCTCACGCAGCACCACTTCGGCCTGCGGCGGCCCCATCGAGATGACTGTCACACGTGCGCCATGAGCGTCCTTTAGCTTGAGCGCCTCTTCCAGCGCGTACTCGTCGAAGGGGTTCATGATGCTCTCAACCCCCTCGCGCATCAAGGTGTTGGTCTCGGGATTGATACGGACATTGGCCGTATCCGGGACCTGTTTAATACAAACGATAATGTGCATGGTTATCCCCGTTGTCATCGCCCGTGCGTAGGCCTTTCTTCGATTTCAACATACCGATTAAACCAAAAATCTGCCCTGCCGTCATGTCCACCATTTGGTTTATTTCATTTTATTTTCATTTTCTCGCAAAGTCCTTTCATTCTCAGCCATACGGTTTAAGAAAGGGCAAGGGCGTAGGGAGTTGACAATCGCCCACGCAACCGCGACAATCCCGTTTTTCACATGCCAGACAGGAGGAGCCTACCATGCTGACCGTTCTAGACCGTATCGCCGAATTCGGCATCGTCCCCGTGATTGCCATTGATTCTGTTGCTCAGGCCCTGCCGCTTGCTGACGCCTTGATCGCGGGCGGTCTGCCGGTGATTGAAATCACTTTCCGCACCGCCGCCGCGGCCGAGGTCATCCGCATCCTCGCCCAAGAGCGCCCCGCGCTGCTCGTCGGTGCGGGCACCGTGCTGACCCCCGAGACCGTACAAATTGCCGTGGATGCGGGCGCTCGCTTCGCGGTCGCGCCAGGACTCAACCCGCGCGTGGTTCAGGCCGCGAAGGAACTCAAGCTGCCCTTCGTGCCAGGCGTTGCCAGTCCTTCTGACATTGAGGCCGGGCTGGAGCTCAACTGCAAACTGCTGAAGTTTTTTCCGGCCGAAGCGCTTGGCGGCACACTCTTGCTCTCCGCCCTCTCCGCACCCTACAGGCACACGGGCGTGCGCTTCATGCCCACAGGCGGCGCCTCCCCCGCCAATCTGGAGTCCTATCTGAAGATCGACACCGTCGCCGCAGTCGGCGGCACTTGGATCGCAAAAAAAGAAGAGCTGGCTGAAGGCAAGTGGGACGTGATTGCCCAGCGCTGCCGCGAAGCCTGCGCCATCGTCGCCGCAGCCCGCAGTCTTCAGAAGCGTTGATCCCGCAAACGACAAGCCGCAGCGCGTCTGCGGGCACGCGCTCTCCGGGGAACCACTCGGTGCGTCCATCGCCGTCTCTTCTACCAAAATCCATATTGCCGCGAAACGATCACATAGACGCCCAGCAAAAAATTTGTCACCCCGTGCGCCAGCGCCGCCGCCCAGATGTCACCTGTCCGCATTGCCAGCCAGCCGTACGCCACACCCGCCAGCACCCCCGCGAACCAGCGGTCGTGCTCCAGCCCGAACACCGCTGCCACCGTCCAGAACGCCTGCAGGTCGAACGTGGTCAGCG
>CAZXVN010000134.1:0-3248 GCA_964643945.1 uncultured Lentisphaeraceae bacterium
TGCATCCCTGAATGACCGCTCTCGCCCATCAGCGGCAGCACGTCGATGCGCAGGGCGTGCGAGAGATTCAGAAGGTCAACCACCACCGAGATCGTCCGGCCCCAGGCCAGGCCGAACGTGTCGCCGTCCTTGAGGGTGTTCGCGAGGAAGCCGGCCGCGGCCCCGGCCACGGCCCGCAGGGCCAGCATGGGCGAGCCGTTGGGATTCGGGATCACCGTGACGTGTCTGACTCCGGTCGCCTTTCTCAGCGCGGCTTCCAGTTCCGTGCTGGCGCTCTGGGGGTCGACGATCTGGATCCGCACGACACCCGCCTCGCGCGCCTGCTGAAGGTAGAGGGCGACCAGGGAGCGGGAGACTTTCAGGCGGGTGGCGATCTCCTGCTGCGACAGGTTGTCGTCGTAGTACAGGTGGGCGACTTGAACCAGCCTTCCCTGGCCCGGCTCTTGCGTCACCACTTTTTTTACTCGTTTCATGTTTTCTCCGGCGCTTCCGGGTTTAACGTGCGAAACTCATTGGTTTTTGGTGTATGCATGCAAGGTGCAGCCAGCGACTAAGCGAGTCGACGAAGTGTAACCGACGAAGTGTGGGATTAAGTGTTGAACTACGTGTCATGGGATGCGACCTTTGAAAGCGCTGTGAGCATTGCCGCGATGCAGCGTAACATTTCGCGGCCGTTTTCTACTTGGGAAGTTTCCGCAGAACCCTTGGCCGTCGCGAGGTCTACGAGTGCTGCCGACTGGACGGTCGCTTTGTATGCGATGCCAAGAAACTTCGCTTGATCGGTTCCACTGAAACGACCATTGCCTTCTGCCAGATTGAGAACAATCGCCGGCGTTGCCGTGTCGAGTTTGGAAAGCAGATCCGCACTACACGAGAACGCAGTGAACAGGCTTTCTACCCAACCTGTGAGTCGGAGTGCTGTCTGATACACGTCCAGATCCTCATGACTGAACAGTCTCCCCTTCTCGGTGCGATACGGGGCATGATCTTCGCACACCCCGTTGGCCGTTGTCTTCCGCATGGCAATGAGCATACTGACGATCTCAGCCAATAGACTCTTGCCCGGATAGACGTCGTGATTTGCCAAGAGTTCCTTCGCGACAAACACGTCCAAGCAGGCGGCGCACTCAAGTGCGGATCCGTTGGCGTGCCCCAGGTAGACGATCCGTTCCTTCGGAAACCACGAACTACTCGCATGAGCAATGTTGACGAGAATGCTCTCTGCTCCGCGGTCAAGGTGGTCGCATGCGGCAACGCGTCGACGGAGCCCATCCAGCAAACCGCTTCGGCTCGCCGCAAACGCCATGGCTTTCCTGTACACTGTCAGTTTCTCATGACCAAAAAGTTCTGCCATACTATGTGTTCCTGCTGTCTCCACACTTAGTCCCACACTTCGTCGGTTACACTTCGTCGACCTGCTTAGTCGATCCCGCTCCGCTATCGATTGTGTTCCTGTTGTCTCCACACTTCGTCGGTTACACTTCGTCGACCTGCTTAGTCGATCCCGCTCCGCTATCGATCAGGCCACCCCCTTTAATAGAAAAGCCCGCGTTACCCGATCAGCGCCAGCAGCGTGTTCACCGCCACGGTCTCGCCTTCCGGCACCAGGATTTTTTTCACCACGCCGGACGCCGGGGACTCCACCGCCATGGTGGCCTTGTCGGTCTCGACATCCATGAGGCTCTCGCCCTGCGCCACCGTGTCGCCCTCCTTCTTGTGCCAGGCCACGATGTGGCCCTCTTCCATCACCTCGCCCAGCATGGGCATCCTGAATTCCGTTGCCATGACCTAGCCTCCCTTCACCAGTTCCCGCACCGCCTTGATGATCGACTCCTCGCCCGGAACGATCTGCCGCTCCAGGACCGGCCCGTACGGGATGCCGGTCCGGACGCTGCAGTGGCGCTTGACGGGCTTCTTCAGGTCGCCGAAGCAGTGCTCGTGGATCACGGACGAGACCTCCCCGCTCCACCCGCCCTCCTCCGGGGCCTCCGTGACGACCAGGCAGAGCCCGGTCTTTTTCACCGACTGAACGAGCGTCTGCTTGTCCAGCGGCCACAGCGTGCGGGGATCGACCACCTCGCAGGAAATCCCGTCGGCCGCAAGCCTCTCGGCGGCTTTCAGCGCGAACACGACCATCCACGACGTGGCGATGACCGTCACGTCCGTGCCGGCGCGCTTTACGTCCGCCTGGCCCAGCGGAATCAGATACTCGCCGTCCGGCACCTCGCCTTTCTCGAAATAGAGCGCCTTGTGCTCGATGAACACGATCGGATTGTCGTCTCGTATGGCGGACTTGAGCAGGCCCTTGACATCGTACGGCGTCGACGGCATCACCACAATCAGTCCGGGCACATTGACGAACCAGTTCTCAAAGCACTGCGAATGCTGTGACGAGTTCCTCCGCCCGGCGCCGCCCTGCGTCTTGAAGACGATCGGCAGCTTCAGTTTGCCGTTAGACAACTGGTGCCATTTGGCCGCGTGGTTGACGATCTGGTCCATGGCGATCATGATGAAGTCGATGTACATGATCTCCACGATCGGCCGCATCCCCAGAATGGCGCTGCCCACCCCGCACCCTGCGAGAGCCGCTTCGGAAATCGGCGCGTCCTTGACCTGCTCCGGCCCGAACTCCTCCAGCAGCCCTTTCGAGGAGCGGTACAGGCTGCCCCAGCGCCCGACATCTTCGCCGATCAGGCAGACGTTCTTGTCCCGCAGCATCTCCTCGCGGTACGCCTGCCGGATCGCTTCTCCGTAAGTCATCACAGACATGCGCAACCTCCCTGCATCGCCAGCGGAATCGTGACGTGCTCCATGCTTTGCTCCAAAGTCGGGAACGGCTGTTCGAGCGCCCACGCCTCAAGCGCAGCCAGCCTCTCCTTGACGGCCTGGTCCAGCGCGTCGAGCACGGCGGCGCCGGCCCCGCTCTGCAGCAGCTCCGTGCGGGCGCGCGTCAGCGGATCCTTCTCGCGCCAGGCGTCCACCTCTTCGCGCGTCCGGTAGGTCGCCTCCGGATCGCCGACGTAGTGCCCGCGGATGCGGTAGGTCAGCGCCTCCACGAGGAACGGCCCCTCGCCCTTGCGGATGCGCGCCAGCAGTCCGGCCCCGACCCGCCGGGTCGCCTCGACATCGTTTCCGTCAACCGTGATCTCCTCCAGGCCGTACGCCCGCGCCCGCATGGAGATCCGCTCGCAGGACACAAACTCCCGCGCAGGCATCGCCTCGGCATACTGGTTGTTCTCGCAGACGAA
>CAZXVN010000135.1:0-5308 GCA_964643945.1 uncultured Lentisphaeraceae bacterium
CCCAGAAAGGATTACGATTACGATTACGATTATGATTATGATTTTGAATATGATTGTTTGAAATTCCTTGACCCCTCCCGTCCCCCTCCTACAGGATGTCCCGCATGAGCACAGCAGAATCAATCTTATCCATGGAACACCTCGCCTCGCTTTGTAAGCGGAGAGGCTTTATCTTTCAAAGTTCAGAAATCTACGGCGGGATCAACGGGTTCTGGGATTACGGTCCGATGGGCTGCGAAATGAAGCGCAACATCAAGGAGGACTGGTGGAAGACCACGGTGCGCAACCGCGAGGACGTGGCGGGGCTCGACGCCACGATCATCATGCATCCGGCCATCTGGAAGGCCTCCGGCCACCTCGACACCTTCTCTGATCCCATGAGCACCTGCAGGTCCTGCAAAAAGCTGATGCGGGCGGATCAGATCTGGGACATTCTGGCGGACGGCGAGACCGGGCAGAGCCTTCAGGTGCTGATCGGCGAGGGCGTGGACGCGGGCAAGATCGCGGGCTGGTGCAAGGGCAAGGCCAAAGGTCTCGCGCCGCATCTGGCCGCCGTGGCGGATGCAGACGCGCTGACGGCGGCCTTCGAAAAGATCAAGGCCGATCCTCCGGCGTACGCAACCGTGCAGGCGCTCTATACGCTGCTCGCGAATGCGAAGGGAGGCGTGCCGGCCCTTACGCCCTGTCCCTACTGTGGCGGCGAGCTCACCGAGCCGCGCCCCTTCAACCTGATGTTTAAGACCGTGGTCGGCCCAGTGGACGATCCCGCCAACGTCGCCTACCTGCGGCCCGAGACCGCCCAGGCGATCTTCGCGCAGTTTCAGAACGTGCTCGCAACCAGCCGTCAGACCGTGCCCTTCGGCATCGCGCAGATGGGCAAGTCCTTCCGCAACGAGGTGACGCCCCGCAACTACACCTTCCGCTCGCGCGAGTTCGAGCAGATGGAGCTGGAGTTTTTCATCCGGCCTGACGAGGCCGTGGAGCTGCTCTGCGGCAAGGTCACGGCTCTGGCCGACAAACCGGATCTCTCGGCCCCGCAGGCTTCGTGGGGCTGGGAAGTTTGGCATACCTACTGGGTGGGGCAGCGCAAGGCGTGGATCCAGTCGTGCGGTCTGCCTGCGGACTCGTTCGCGGAGTATTGGCAGAAACCTGAGGAGCTGGCGCACTACGCCCGCGCCTGCGTGGACATCCAGTACAGCTTTCCCTTCGGCGTGCAGGAGCTCGAAGGCATTGCGGCGCGCTCGGACTTTGATCTGACCCAGCACCAGAAGCACAGCGGCAAGAGCATGGAGGTCTTTGACGAGCCGCTCAAGCTGGCCGCCGCCAAGCTGGACGAGGCGGCCCGGGCCGCCTTCATGGAGAAGGTGGCGGCGGAGTGGGCCGCCCGCGGCAAGGAGCCCGAGACCGCGCGCGCCTTCGTGGCGAAGCTCTTCGAGGGCAAGTACGTCCCGCATGTGATCGAGCCCTCTGCGGGCGTGGACCGCATGATGCTGGCGCTGCTCTGCAACGCCTACGAGGAGCAGAAGCTCACGGACGAAAAAGGCAAAGAGGACCTGCGGGTGGTCATGCACTTCAGCCCGCGCATCGCGCCGGTGAAGGTGGCCGTCTTTCCGCTCGTCAAGAACAAGCCCGAACTTTACGGCAAGGCGCGCGAGATGTTCGAGCACCTGCGCCGCCGCTATGCCGCCTTCTGGGATGAGGGTGGCGCGATCGGCCGCCGTTACCGTCGGCAGGATGAGATCGGCACGCCCTGGTGCGTGACCGTCGACTTCCAGACGCTGGACGACGGCACGGTGACCCTGCGTGACCGCGACACCATGTTGCAGGAGCGGCTCACGCTGGAGCAGCTCCAGGCGAAATTGGATGAGGCGCTGTTGGTGTGAGGGCCGCCGTGACCGACGATCTGCACTTCGCGAAACCGGATTACGACCGCCAGCAGCGGCGTGGCATGCCGGAGGTGATCTATGGCGCGGGCAAGAACCCCGGGCAGATCGCTGCGATCATGCGTGCCCTGAACGAGGCGGGGCAGAACGCCTTCGCCACGCGCGTGATGCCCGAGCAGGCGTCGGCCGTGTGCGCGGAACTTCCCGGCGCGGTCTATCGCGAAGTGGCACACATCCTCACCTGTGACGTGGTTCCCCTGCCGGAGCGGACGGGCAAGGTCGCTGTGCTCTGCGCGGGCACCTCCGATATCGCTGTTGCGGAAGAGGCGGCCATCACGGCCGAGCGTCTGGGCGCGGCGGTCGAGCGGATCTTCGACGTGGGCGTGGCGGGCCTGCACCGCCTGCTCTCGCGCATGGAGCGCTTTGCGGATGCGCGGGCCATCGTCGTGGTGGCGGGCATGGAGGGCGCGCTGCCTTCGGTGGTCGGCGGACTGACCGACAAGCCCGTGATCGCCGTGCCCACCAGCGTGGGGTACGGCGCGAGTTTTCAAGGGCTTGCCGCGCTGCTCGGCATGCTTAACTCGTGCGCTTCGGGTGTGACCGTGGTGAACATCGACAACGGCTTCGGCGCGGGCGTGGCGGCCGCGCTGATCAACCGGCAGTGCGCAGCCGGCAATCGCCAATAGGCAAGGGAACGATTATGAATTGCACCGTCCCTCCTCATCGTAATCGTGCTCTTAATCGTCATCCGTTTGAAGGTCTGAACGGGAGGTCATCATGAAGGCAAAGCGGTATCGGAGTCTATGGGCACTAGCCCTTGGGTGCGGGCTCAGTGTGTGTGTGGCCGGCTGCGCATGGCTCGGGAAACCGGCAAAAACGGCGCCGGTCGCGGAGGCGTGCGACTGGTCGGCCGCGGCGTGGATCGGCGACGGCAAGCCGCAGCCGACCAACGACGCGGCGTGCTACGCCGACGATCCTGCGCCGCAGTTCCGCAAACGGTTTGTTGCGGCAGGCACAATCAGATCCGCACAGCTGCACATCGCCGGGCTGGGCTTCTACGAGGCACACCTCAACGGACAGTCCCTCTCGGATACCGCGCTCGCGCCCCTGTGGACTCCGTATGGCAAGCGCGTGTTGTTTGACACCTACGATGTGACGGAACAGGTGCAGCGCGGCGGGAACGTGCTGGCCGTGGAGCTGGGCAACGGCTGGTACAACCCGCTGCCGCTGCGCATGTGGGGGCATATCAATCCGCGCGCGGCCCTGGCGGTCGGGCGGCCCTGCCTGATCGCGAAACTGGAGCTGCTCTATGCGGACGGCACGCGAGAGACGGTGGCCAGCGACACGTCGTGGAAGGTCGCGGAGGGTCCGCTGTTACGTAACAGCCTGTATCTCGGCGAGGTCTACGACGCGCGCAAGGAGACGCCGGGGTGGCGGCTGGCAGGCTATAACGAGGCCGCGTGGCGGCAGGCGTCACGCGTGGCGGGGCCTGCGGGTGCGCTCCAGCCGCGCGAGGCGCCGCCGGTCAGCATGCGCGAGGCGTGGCGGGCCAAACAGGTCAACACGCCTAAGCCCGGCCTGTATGTCGTGGATATGGGACGGAACTTTGCGGGGCTGGCGCAGTTTAAATTGGGCGGGGGCGCGGCGGGTGAGCGCATTCTCTTCCGCTACGGCGAACTGCTGAACAAGGACGGCACGGTGAACGGCATGACGGCCGTCTGCGGACAGATCAAGCGGGCGGGAGTGGGCGGCCCGGGCGCGCCGGCGCTGGCGGAACAGTACGATGTCTATATCCGGCGGGGCGGTGCGGTTGAAACGTACGCGCCGCGCTTCACCTGGCACGCCTTCCGCTATGTGCAAATCGAGGGTTTGTCCCAAGCGCCCGGCGCGGCGGACGTGACGGCGGTCGCGCTGGCGTCCGCCTTGCCGGACGCCTGTGAGTTCGAGTGTTCCAGCGCCTTGTTCAACGACATTCACCGCATGTGCCGCAACACGTTTTTGAGCAATGTGTTCGGCGTGCAGTCTGACTGCCCCGCCCGCGAGAGGTTCGGCTATGGCGCGGATACGGCGGCCACCACCGAGGCCTTCATCTTGAACTTCGACATGCGCGCGTTTTATGCGAAGGTCGTGCAGGACTTCGCGGACGAGGCGGCGGACGACGGGTGGTTCACCGAGACCGCGCCGTACGTCGGCATCGCGGACCGGGGCTTTGGCGGGCGTTCGGGGCCGATCGGCTGGGCCGTCGGCGTGCCTGTGATGATGCGCGATCTCTACCGGTACTACGGCGACCGCGCGGTGATCGCGAAGCACTATGCCGCCTGCGCGCGCTACGTGGATCTCGTGAAGGGCCAGTGCCCGGACCTGATCGTGCCGCAGTGTATCGGCGACCATGAGGCGCTGGAGAAGGCGCCCGAGCCGCTGACCGCCACGGCGCATTTTTATCAGTGGGCGAGCCTGGTCTCCGGGTTCGCGTCGATCCTCGGCAAAGCGGAGGACGCGGAAAAATATGGCACGCTGGCGGGGGATATCCGTGAGGCGTTTCAGAAGAAGTTCGTAGCGGGCGGCAAGGTCGGCAAGGGCATGCAGGGCGAGCAGGTGTTCGGGCTGTATCACCGGCTGGTTCCCGATGAGGACCGCGCTGCGGCGCTGGAGATTCTGAAGAAAGACATCGAAGCCAAAGGCGGGGCGCTGACAACCGGCATTTTCGGCACGAAGTATCTGCTGGAGATCTTGAGCACAGAGGGACTGGAGGACGTGGCGGGCCAGCTGGTGGCGCGGCGCGAAGTTCCTGGCTGGGGCGCTATGCTCGGCGCCGGCGCGACCACTCTGTGGGAGAACTGGAAAGGGTCGGACAACACCTTCAGCCAGAACCACCCGATGTTCGGCTCCGTCGAAGAGTGGCTGATGAAGCATGTGCTCGGCGTGTCGGTTGCGGCAGACGCGGTGGGCTTCGACAAGGTCATGATCCGGCCGCAGGCGGCAGCGGGGGTCACATGGGCAAAGGGGGTTTACCGCTCGGTGAAGGGACCTGTGAGCGTGGCCTGGCGGATCGAGAAGGGGCGGATGAAGATGAAGGTCGAACTGCCTCCGGGCGTGACAGCCAAGGTGTGGCTGGCGGACGAGAAGAAGTGGGTCGAAGTGGGAGCGGGGAAGCACGAGTGGTAGGGCAGGACGTCCCGGACTGCCCCTTCGCGCGTCCGGGACGTCCGCGCGTACTTTGGAAGAGAAGCCAAGCATGAGCGCAAGCCTGTATTACGACACACACGCGCATTTCGCAGGCTCGGCGCTGGAAACGGTCGCGCTGATGGAGCGGGCGTTTGCGGCAGGTGTGAGCCGGATCGTCGCGGTCGGCGGCAGCGCGGGATTGAACGCCGGGGCGCTGGCTACGGCGCAGGCGTATCCCGATAACGTGCGGCTGGCGCTGG
>CAZXVN010000136.1:0-15612 GCA_964643945.1 uncultured Lentisphaeraceae bacterium
TCTGAAGCGCCAAGGCATGCCCCAGGGCGATCTTGCCGTTGCTGATGGTCGTGGTGCCGCTGAAGGTGTTCGCGCCGGAGAGCGTCAGGGTACCGGCACCGTTCTTGGTCAAGGTGCGTGACCCGGCAAACTCCGTAACCGAAGCGATCGTCAGGTTTGCCGTGGTCGGGTTCACGATCATGTTGCCAGTAAGTACAACCGCAGTGATACTCAGGCTGCCTGAACTGCCGGTGACGTTGAGCGTGACCCCCCCGGTGAGCGAGGACGTGCCGAGAGTCAACGTGGCGGCACCACTGGCAGGGCTCACGTCAATCGTGCTGCTGGCAGTACTCAACGAGAAACCTCGGTCGGTGGAAGCGCTTGAACCTGTGTACTTCAGCGTGCATCCTGTGAGCCAAAGACCGATAGCGCCTGTTCCCGCGTAGGCACCGATAGCGCTGCTACTCCCCGCATTGGCTACGGAGTTGATACTCAGCGTACCCGCGCTGACGGTCGTTGCGCCGCTATAGCTGTTCGCGCCGGTGAGGATCGTGGTTCCGCTACCAGCCTGGATGACCACACCCGTGCCGGATATCACGCTGGCGAAGCCGGAGCCCTGCGTGAGGGTGTCGGTCCGCTTGAAGGTCAGGGTGCCGTTGTTGACGATCGCGCTACTCGTGCTGAGCGAGCCGACTGTGCCGGCATTGCCGATTTGCAGTGTACCGGCGCTGATGGTGGTCGCGCCACTGTAGGCGTTCGCACCGGAGAGGATCAGCAGGCCGACACCGGTCTTGGTCAGTGACAGGGCACCTCCGCTTTCGCTGATATTGCCCGAGAGGGTCAACGCGCCGGTGGCAGCGGTCGCAGCATTGTTGATGGTCAGGTTGTCGTTGAGCTGGATGTTGGCCGAGATCGTATCAACCGCCGTGTTGCCGGCGGTGGCCTTGCTGATGGTCGCGCTGCCAGGGCCGTCCAAGATCAACGAACCGCCGTTAGGGGCGATGGTTGTGGTGTAGTAGGTGGAACCCGTGTCACCCAAGTTGATCGTGCCGTTGGTGATCGCCTGGTTGAGGTTGATGGTCTGTGCGCCTGCCAGGTTGATGTTCAGGTTGGCGATGTCGTCAGCCAAATGGGGGAAGCCGCTGGTCCAGTTGTTTTGCGAACTGGCATTATCCCAGTTGTACGCGGTTCCCGCTGCGGTGGGCGTCCAGGTGTAGGCGTCCGCCCGTGCCTCCTGCGGCACGGCCAACATCACAATCCCCGCCAGCGCGGCGGACGTTGCGCAAAGCAATTTTCCTAACCCCGGCATCTCCGACAACCGAGTGGTCTTCGACTTCATGTCTTACCCTCCTGTTTCTTGACGCGTTTACTCCTTCACACATAACATCGTTTGAAAACGCTCTCATTTTATCCGGTTCCCGTCCTGCTGTCGTTGTACTTTTGCGTTTATTATTTGTACTTTTGCGACAAGCCGAATCGACACGAACGCTGAACATCGAACGCCGAACATCGAAGTTGCCCGCGCAGGCAGGCTCAGCGGAGCAGCATCAGCGTGCCCCCGCGAATCTTGTAAGCCACGATCACGATTCCCGAGCCGCCGGCGCCCCCCTTTCCGCCACAGCCGCCCCCGCCGCCGCCGCCCGTATTGGCAAGGCCGGAAAATGACCGTGACCCAGACGTCACCGGCCCGGAACCGCCGCCGCCCACATTGTAACCCGTGCCCCCGCTCGAGGCGTAGCTCGAGGGAGCGCCGCCGCCGCCGGCATAATGCACGGCCGAGCCCGTGATGCGACACACAGCGCCTGTGCCGCCAAGTTGGAGGTCGCCTTTATAGCCAACGTGCCCGGCCCCGCCGCCACTGCACCAATTGCCGTCCATAGGAGAGTAGTGCATGCCGGGGTTTCCGGGCACAACCGTGGTGCCTCCATTCAGGCTGTAACCGCCCTGATCGCCGCCGTCGGTATACCCGTTCCCTTTGGTGCCGCCATACGCGATCAACTGGGTGCCAAAGAGCGAGCTTGATCCGGTACCATCCGTCGCGCCGGCACCGACCGTGATCCCGATCGGCCCGGGCGTCACCGCATAAGACGCGCTGTAATACATCCCGCCAGCTCCGGAGC
This sequence comes from uncultured Lentisphaeraceae bacterium, assembly GCA_964643945.1. GTDB lineage: Bacteria > Verrucomicrobiota > Kiritimatiellia > RFP12 > UBA1067 > JAHFSX01. Next base: position 2,100 of record CAZXVN010000136.1, read on the forward strand.
CGCTTTGGTAATCGTCGTACCAACAACCGCCGCCGCCCCCCACCACGAGCACTTGCACATATTTCACACCTGCCGGGACGGCCCAGATGCCGCTGCCGACGTCCTTAAACGTGACCACGGTATACCCGTCGCTGCGGGTCGATGTCGTCGGCGCTACGATGCTGACCTGCGTGAGCGTATTCGAACTGACGCCGTAGTTGGCAGCGCCGGAATACGTCGCTGAGAGGGTATGCGTCCCGAGCGCGAGCATGCTGTTCGTGTAGACCGCCGACCCGCCGGTTACCGTCCGCGTGGCCATCGCCACGCCATCCACCGCGAAGACGCAGGTGCCTGTGGCCCCCGGTGCCGCAACGCCATTGGTCTGCACCGTTGCGGTAAAGACCACCGCCTGCCCGTTCGTCGAAGGGTTGGCCGAGGAAACCAGCACGGTGGTCGTTGGCACAATCCCCGAACGCCTCACGGTCAGCACGTAGGTGTTGGTTGTCACACCGTTCGGCGACACGACGACGGTGGTGATCACATTGGTGTCGCCGATACCCACGCTGATCGCGCCGGAAGGAGCGCCTGATACCACCGGCAAGCCGTTCACCTTGATCGTGGCGTTGGTGTTGGCTGCCGTCGGCGTCACCGTCATGGAACCGACGAAATAGGACACGGCGTCGGCATAATTTGTCGTTCCGCTGTCGAACGCCGGGCTGAGCGTGCCCGTGCCGGGCACAAGGTCAACCAGGCTGGCGTTGCCGGGCGAGGTCGACGGACTTGTCCGGAGAAATCCGCTGCCCGTGATTTGCGGCACGGTGCCCGACCCATAGACCCCATAGGCGAGCCGGACACCGTTCGTGGAAAGGCTGCACACTTGGTTGGTGCCCGTGAACGGCAAGTTGAGGGAGGCGCCGCTGGCCACGTAAACGCTCGTATCGGCGCTGAGCGCCCGCGGCTGCGTCAGCCGCAAGACGCCGCTGTTTACAAAGGTTGGGCCGGTGTAGGTGTTTGTGCCGCTGAGCGCCACATAGCCCGCCCAGCCTGAGCCCGCCCACGCATCCGTCACGGACACCGTCACGCCATAACCATGGCCGCTGTCCCCGATCACGCCCTGGATGGTCGCCCCGGAGCCGGTGATGGTCTGATTGCCGCGCAAGGTGATGGGCGCTTGAAGCTGGATCCCATAGCCTGCGCCGACCATGTTTTTAAAGGTGATGTCCAATGCATTGAGTCCGCCCGGGCCGCAGATCGGGCCGCCAACGGTTAACGTATTGCCAACATAAATCGTCAGGTTGGTGTTCAACGTCACCGCTCCGGTGCCCATGTTCCAGTTGTAGCCGCCGCCGCCCGTCCACGTAAATGTCCCGTTCAAAACGAACGGGTTGTTGCTTGGCATGGTCAGGCTGCCGCTGACGCCATTGATATAGCCGCTGTTCACGGTCAGCGCGCCGGTGCCCAAGGCGTTGCCGCTGCCGAGCAAGAGGGTGCCTGCTTTAAGCGTCACGCCTCCGGTAAAATTGTTGTTGCCGGAAAGGGCCAGCGTGCCGGCGCCGGTCTTGGCCAGCGGAACGCTGCCGCCGATCGCGCCGCTGACTTGAAGGGTGCCGGAATCCACGACCGACCAGGTATTGAAAGCGCTCAGGGTGAGGGGGACGCTGAGGGTGTACGTGTGGCTGTTGTTGACGGAGATGCCGTGGCTGTTCGTCAGTCCGGCGCTGCCGCTGGCGCTGAGCACGAAGTCGGCAGCACGGTTAAAGACGAGAGCGCTGACGTCGCGGCTTACCGTGTCCACCACGCCGGTGGCGCCGCCCGCGCCAAAAATCACGGTGGCTCCGCTGACCGGCACGGCACCGCCATCCCAGCTCAGCGGGTTAGACCAGTTGCCGCTTGTCGCGGCATTCGTCCAGGTGACGGTGGGCGAAACAAAAAACGTGTTGGTCGCCGAGCTGACCGTTGCAGGATCCGGCGTGCCGCTGTCCGTTACGGTCGCGTAGATTCCATAGGTTCCAATGGGCAACGTCCCCAAGGGCACCGCGTAGGGCTCCGCGGTCGCCACGCCCGCCGGGGCATACGGCCCTCCCGCCGCATTCGTGTACACCGTCACCGTATAGGGCGCCGTACCCGCCGCCACCAGGGTTGTGGTGCAGAGCGCCGCACCCCACACCGTCTGCTGATCCTGTGGACAGGTCACCACGGCCACGGGGGGTGCGGCGATGTTGGCTCCATAGACACCCTGAACGACGGTCACGCTCTTGTCCGTAATCTGGAAGATCTGTGAGGCGGGCGTGGTCACACCTGCCACCGGCGTGAAGATCATGGTGTAATACCCGGGCGGCAACCCCACCACGGTTTTGTCCCACCACTGGCCATCGGGAGTGCTCACCCAGTACGGATCAATGATTCCGCTGGCCGTGCTCAGCATGAAACCGGCCGCATGGGTGTTGACCGTCACGCACAGGGAGCCCATGGGCGACGCGACCGTTACCTGATTGGTGCTGGTGGTGATGCAAACGGCAAAGTGCGTGTTGGGTGCATAGCTGAGCGTGAGCCATTCCGCGTTATCCAGCGGATGGCTCTGCCCCCATGGCGAAATGTTGGCCGACGTGTTGTCCGGGGTCTGCCAGAGGCACTGCCCGTCGTAAAAAATACGCGCCAGATCGCAACCGAGAACCCCGGTTAACAGATTGGCGTAGTTGCCGAACGTCTCCACCATCGGGGTCCACGCGAGGGAGTCGCTCAAACCCCGCCAACTCGCCGCTTGGGCCTCGTTCGTGGCAGAGAAGTTTCGCGTATAGAACTCGTCCCAGTCGCCCCGCTGGAAATTGAACAAATCGATCGTGTTCTTGAACATGTAAACGCCGTTGGTGGGTCCCAGGTAATAGGTCCCGTTGCGCACATGGAGCATCTGCCGGATGACACCAAACTGATCCGGGCGATGGGTCAGGTACTGCGGATTGTCGTTCGGCAAATCCACCTGCTTCGCATAACTGTTACCCGCTCCGCCCGTATCGTAATAGATGCTCCAGTCAAAGGGGCTGAAGTTGGCCCGGCTCGCGCCGCCAAACATCAAACACGCCTCACAGCCATGCGTGCTCCGGCATGTTCCCGTGAGGACAAGATACGGCAATGCCGGGTTCGTGGAGGCCTGCGTCGGCACAATAAAGTACATATCCGAGATGGAGGATTTCGTCCACGGATCGAGAGGCTTGGAATTAAAGGACGTGGCGTTTCCGCCGGCCAGCAGCGGCGCGGCCGCCAGCACGTATGCCGCGCAGAGCCCCGCAAGGAACACGCAGCGCCGCGGCATCCCACCGCTGCGCCCCGACTTGTCAGCAACTGTCCGCCGCGACATGACGCCGCAGGCGATGTTTTCTATGGTTCCCATGCCCTTTCTCCTCACTTCGGCCAGACCTTGATTACCTGTTTACCGTCCTTGACGGCCTCAAACGGGCCGGGGAACGGGTTGTCCGCGTTGCGCTTTTTGCCGAGGTAGTCGGTGTCGAGCTTGAGCGGTGTGCCGTCGGGATTTTCGAACGGGGCATTCGGGATACTTGCCTTGCCGAGACGCTCGGTTGTGACGAGCCTGCGTTTCTGCTCCGCTGCCCAATGGGTGTCCGCATTGATCTCAAGATGCCAGCCGGCTGCCTTCTGGGTCAGCCTGACGCCCGCGTCGACTTCGGGCTTGAGCAGCGGCTCTTTTTCTTGACTGGAAGGCTTGGCGCCCTTCAGAAAAACATTGCCCTCCATCCACACGGGAAGCTGCGGACTGTTATAGAGGCCCAGATCCATCCGCTGCGCCAGCACATTGTTGTAATACCGGTCTCCTCCCGTGGGATTGGGGTGCATCCCGGCAAGCTCGGTCGAGTGCGGCTTATGAAACGGAGTCTGCCGCCCGTCACCCCAGTTGCGGATGCTGCCGCACAGCAGGTTATGGACGAAGGCGCCGCCCTGCGAGCAGGTGAGAATCGACTCTGTCGAAAGAAACAGGTTGTTGTCCACCAGGAACGGGCCGTGATTAACCTCCACAAACAAATCCTCGTCGCGGTTGTCGTGCAGGAGGTTCCCCGAAACGCGCGTCCCCTGCGCCATCCAGTCGAGCCAGATTCCTGCCAGGCCTCCGCAGCGGTAGATATGATTGCCGGCGATGACGACGTCAAGCGCGCCGTGGAACTTGATGCCCGCCATCTCCGCGCCGCCCCAGATCCCCTGCAGGTTGATGTCGTGGATCTCGTTGCCGATGACCTTGCTGAAGGCGCAGCCGAGGCTGCCGACGATGCCGGTCTGCCCGCAGTGGTGGATGTGGTTGTTGCGGACCAGGTGCCCGCCGATCTTCTCCCTGGCCCAGCCGTCCTTCTTGAGCGCGTCGTCGATGGTCAGGTAATACCCTTCGGTGCTGCCGCGCTGGCCGTCCCACTGGTCTGAGTACTTGCCGAGCGCGATGCCGCAGCAGCGCGAGTAGCTGATCTCATTGTCCTCGATGACCCAGCCTTTGCACCAGTAGGCGGTGACCAGCCCGACCTGTCCGGCCGTGGGGGCAGCCCAGTTCGAGGCGGCGTTGCGCAGGTCGAAGCCGCGGACCGTGATGTAGTCGATGTTAATCTTCTCCGGCGTGAAGACGGTCGGCCGGACGCTGATCTCGACCTGCGCCTCGTTTGGGTTGACGCCGGGGAACTGCGCGTAGATCACGGTATTGTCAGAACCCGGTTCCGCGTTGACCGGCTTGGTCGGACGAAAGACCAGGCAGAGATTTTTGCGGCCCACTGTTTTTTTGATTTTCGCGGTGAACGACTGCCACTTCTGCCAGTCGCCGGTATCCGTCACGGCGCAGGTGCCGATCAGTTCGCCGTCGGCCTTGTCCAGGCGCAGTTCGATGGTTCCGCCGGTGCCAAGCGCCGCCGCCGCGCGGATTTCGACAGTTTCCGCGCCTTTCCCGAAATCCACATTGTCGTAACGCAGCCAATTGCCATTCCTGATATAACCGACGCACTCGCCATCCTCGGTGCCCGGCGCGTTCTGGGTGCCGCCGCGGGCGGCGGGCTTGCTCGCGGGGACCTTGCCGCCGCCAGCCGGCCGCAACCAAACGACATTCATGAGGTATCCCTCTTCGGCGGCGACGCCGTCCACGACGGCGAACCAAAGCGGCGTCTGGCCGGCGGGCTGCATGACCGCGCCAAGGCCGGGCGCCTCGGCCAGCCATCCGCCGTTGAGATAGACGCACCCGCGGTGATGGACGCGCCCGCGCGGGTCGAACCAGTCACCATATACCCGCTCGGCGAACGGATTGAATTTCCCGAAATAGGAATTCGGAAAGGTCAGCCGCCACGTATCATGACCGGCCTTCTCCCAGCCTCTGGCAGCTTCGGAACCGGTGAGGGTCACCTTCTCTCCGGGCGCGGCCCGATAGATGATCCGGAAGTTGTCCGACGTGCCGCCGCGCGGCGGATTGACGTGTTCGCGGTATACGCCGGAGTGGACGGTGACCGTGTCGCCGGGCTGCGCCTTGGCGGCGGCGGCGTTGATGGTCAGGAGCGGCTTAGCCGCTGATCCGTCATACGCGTCATTACCGGCCTTGGAAACATGGAGTTCCTTTGCGCCGGCGTTCCCGGAAAGGAGGCTGCATCCGGCTGCGATTACGAACGATTTCATGGCTATACCTGTTTTCTTCATTCTACACATACTTCCCTTGGGCCTATCCGCACACTTGTGTTCAGCGTCACCGGGCCGAGCAGGCCGGATTCCTGCAACGCATCGCCTTTCTTCCACAGGCGCCAGGTTGTGAAGGTGAACCGTCCTGCAGGGCTCGGCTTGCCTTCCTCCAGCCACTGCGGCCATTTTTTCAACGTGCCGTCAGCATTGCGTTCACTGTCTTCCGGCAAAAGCTCATCACCGATCAACCGGTTGACCCAGAGGTTCACAACCTTTGTTTCCAGAACATTCTCCCCTCTCTTGATCGCATCCGTGACATCCACCCGGTACGGCGCCTTCCAGAGAATGCCCAGCTTCTTTCCGTTAAGCTTCACCTCTGCCATCACCGCGACCTTCCCCAGGTCGAGATAAATGCGGGCCTTGCCTGCGAGCGCTGCGGGCGGCACTGCTGAATATCCGAACACCTTGCGGTAAACAGCCGAACCGGAGAAATACTTGACGCCGGCATCAGGGTGTTCACTCCATGACACCAGCTTGTCCATGACCACTTTCTCCGGCGCGCCCCAGCCCCGCGCAAAGGACACGTCCCAAGCCCCGTCGACAGCGACCTGCTGCGGCAGGCCGGAAACCTTCTCCTGCCTGACCTTTCCATCAGCGGTTTCAATGTCATACGTGCCGTCGCGGAACGTCTCCAGCATGACGGGATCGATCGATGGTTTGTCTGCCTCCGCCCCCTTCACCAGCTCCTGCCCGCCGCATTTGACGGAGACGATTCGCGCTGAATCTTTGACCGTGCCGTTCCTGAAGACGACGAATGCGGAACCGGCAGGTTCAAGCCTCAGCGGAATATGCGTGCAGCCGCCAGACTCAGTGAAGACCCTGACCGGTTCGATGCGGCCGGTCTCCGGCAGCCACAGCTCCGGCTTCTTTCCGGCCACCCGGAACGAGGCGACTGCATGGACGCCGGACTGTTCCGGATTGGCCACGAAGTAAACATCCGTATCGCCGAGGGCACGGTGAATATAGCGCAGCTTGGCCGTGGCGCTGAAATCCGGCGGAATCCCGCGTTCGCCCAAAAGCTGCGCGGCCGTTTTTCCCGTCACGATCTTCGGCCAGAGTTCGCCTGCAAGCTTCTTCACCTCGGTATCGCCGGCACCCATTTCGGACAGGCTCGGCGATTTCTGCGGAGATTTTCCTCCTCCGATGATGACAGCTCCCTTGTCGGAAAGCTCTTTTATCCTGCGGAGCAGGCCCAGCGTCATGGTTTCGGTTTCCGGCAGGACCAGCACGCGGTAACTCATGCCGTCAGGCAGGACGATCCGGCCGTTCTCAACGTTCATCCGCGTCATCACGACGTCGGGCGAACAGCCGTCAAAATTATACCCGCTGCGGATGTCGGTCGCGCTCATCGCTGACGGCGGCTCAGTGAACCGGCGCGGCGAGCCCTCCGGCTGAAGGTAACAGACGTCGGCAACAAACAGGCCTTTCTGCAAAAGATACTGGCAGCGCGCAACATATTCATGCCAGGCCTTGGACTGTTCCCACCACGTCTGTGTCCGCTCGTAATGCAGGCCCCAGGGTCCCATGGCCATGCCGGGCGCGACATTCGTCCACGGCTGAGCGGCATAGCGGTGGAACACGAAGCGGTTGATCCCTTCGCAGAAAGCCCAGTCGCCAAGAGCCTTGATGCTGCCCGGATGGCTCTGCCATTTTTCGGCGTCAGAGGAAGTGAACGCTTCGGCATTGATAATCCGCCTGCCGTACGTGTGCGCCGCCGACGTCGTCCCCGGACAGCTGTTTGCCGTGTATACCCGCGGATAGCCTCCGCACGGCCAGGCCCAGAATTCAGCCATGGGCTCGTCTGCCTGCCCGGCATACGTCGTCTCATCGACAGGGACGTTGTTGTCCCACGAATAGGGCTCTATCGACAGGCGCAGGCCGTCCTTGTTCGCAAGGCGCCTCAGCTCTGCGGCGTAGTTCTCAACGATAAGTTCAGAGACCGTCTGGCGCAGATCCCACAGGAACCGCTCCGTGACTTCCTCGCTGCCGATGATATAGCCGGCATAAGCCGGAAGAAACGGAATCAGCTCGTACCTGCGCCGCGCCTTGAATTCCTCCGGCATTCTCGGCGTCCAGTTCTGCGAACCAACTTCCCAGCTGTCAATGTGAGTCGAGACCAGCGCCTTGCCCGCACCGGTCAGCGGCTTGTTCTTCTCGACCAGTTTGCCGATCAGATTCCTGTAGTGCAGCGCGATGGCCTCCTTGCTGAACTTGTCGCACTCCAAGCCACGCCCCGACTCAGGCGCAGGGTGGTTGTCCTTGCCGGTGGTGGTGCAGCCGAACCGGATGACAAGCCACTTGCCCGGCGGCACGTCCCACTTCTGTTTGCCGGTCAGGTTGATGATCGTGCCGCGCGGAATCACCGACGCCGCAGGCAGCGTGCGATAGTCTGCGGGAACCGGCGGCAGATGGCCCGGCGCGAACAGCGCCTTGTTCCCGGAGTTTTGAATGCGCTCATTGCCTTCCGGGTGCGGCATCGCCAGCACGGCAAGGTCGCGGTAGTATCCCCGCACAGCCTCAGGCTGCGGCAGCGACACCTGCCACTCTTTGCCGCCTTCCACCGCAGCCTCCCGCCAGACAACCTTCTGCATGGAGAGTTCCGGCGTGATCCAGGGCCCGCCGCTCCCGCACCAGCCGGCGTCGTTGTTCATGTTGATTTCGAGGCCGAGCCGCTTCGCCTCGCGACAGGCGTGAGAGAACATTCCCGTCCAAAGCGGACCCGCGAAATCAGCTTTCCCCTTCGGCACGCCCTGATCCACCTCCAATTGAATGACCCCGCCGATCCCGACCCGCGCCATCGCCTCGAAGTCAGCCGTGATTCCTGCCTGGGTCAGGTTTCCGTTCAAGGGCAGCCAGTAGACCCAGGGGCGCGCCTCTTTGGGCGGCGAAGAAAAATTCTTCGCAAGCTCCGCATCTGCTGACCCCAAGCCCGCCAACGCCACATCAGCCAGCAACAGTCCACTTATTGCGACAATCATGTTTTTTTTCATTTGACGTTCCACCTTTTATCAACCATGTCATAACCTTCGGGATCATACGCCTTCAGCGCAGCCCTGCTGTAGGGCGGGTAGTCACAAAACGAGTAATACATGCAGGAGAGTTCTGCAAAATATTCGAGCTGGTTGAAGGTTGCATAGGCCTTGTCTATGGTCATTCCGTTGGTGTCCACCACATGCTGGTAGAGGTCGAGCTTCATCGCATTCTGCCAAGCCTTAATGTCAGGTTCTTTCTCCGGCCACTGCCTCAGTTGGTACGCGTGCGCAAACTCGTGGATGAGCGCCTTCATCGCCCACAAATCCGACAATTCGACATAATTCCAGGCACTGTAAATCACAATGCAATCGCGCCATCCCGGATCAATCCGCTCATCGTGCGCGGGTGCTGTCGTCTGATGGTACTCCAGACCATTATCGTAACCGCCGCCTTTCGACTTCGGTCCGTACATCAGATAGATATTCACTTTTTTCAGTGGGATCAAAGAGGCGACAGGAAGAGTTTTCAATACGACGCCGAGATTTTTTTCCAATCTTTTTACGGCATTTGAGGCAAGCGCCGGTTCATCGGCAACCAGTTGCTTTTCAATCAGCACAGTCCACCCAGCCAAATCGACTGAGTCATACTTCCTCCGCGGATCCGAAAAATTCACGGGCTTCTGCCCTAAGGTCGGTAATGGCGCCCCTGCAGGCGCCATTTCCCCGGCACCAGATTCGAATCGCAATAGTTCGCCACCGCCAGGCGCCAGAGGAAACTCAACGACACCATCACTTGTTTGCAGTTTCCACCACAAAGCTTCCCTCCGGTCATAGATGAGGACGGCGCCAGTGCCGGTGAATTTCAGTTTTGCTGACTGCCTGGCATAGGCGTTGTAGTTCGCGACAAACAGCATGACCGAACCGGGCTTCTCATCAAACACGCCCGCAATGAACTCGCCGGATAACGGCTGAACAATGAAAGTGTCGGGAAACAATTGCATCCCTGGTGCAGGCGCATCGCCCGCGACAGGTTTGTCGAACATGTCCCGCGTAATCAAGGAACTGTAAACAGCCGCGGGGGTGCCGATCTTCATGATTTCACTTTTCAGCGGCATAATTTCCTCATTGATGGCCGCAAAGTCACTTGCACCGGGTTTTACGGTTAGCGTCTTCTCATCAATGACATCCTGTCCAAGGAACCAGAGGAAGGCTTTGCATCCAAAGGCCATGGCGATATTCGCCGACCATAGACTGCGGGAAACACGTTCGTCGCCTTCCTTGCCAGAGGTAGCCGACAACCACGTTCCCCACATGCAGTTATTCTTCCGGGCCGCCGTCATGTAAGTACGGCAGTTCCTCAGGTGGTTGTCTACTCCGCGTTTCCAGTGAAAGTCGTAATAACCCGGCATATCGCAGTTGGTAATTGCGGCGGCCGCGGGCCATTGATATGTTCCGCAGAAAGCCGGATGAGTCGAATCCCAGAGGCGCAAGCTACGGACATGCGTGCGCAACGTTCCAGCCTCATTGCCGAAGGGATCATTCCACTGGTTGTACCCCCAGACATCGGCATTGCCCCGCAATGAAATGGCCGTCTGCTTCCACTTGACAGGCGTAGCCCAAACGTGATGATCGGTTCCGGAAAGGACATCAATCATCATCTTGATCCCGTGTTTTCGGCAGAGCGCCAGGCGCTCTGCTGTGTACGTGGCGTGGATCACATTAAAACCCAAGCCTTTGATTGTCTTCAGCAGGTGTTCAAACTGCGCGTCTTCAGCCGGCATTTGATCATGGGCATATCCGAACGAAAAAGTGCTTGCGAGATCCTCGGGAATCGGACTGCGCTGCGCGTCCAGCTTGTCCAGCGACACTGCGCCGAAACGCGCTGCCTCAGCCGTAAATCGTTCGGACACCTGTTCAGGCCGCAAGGCCACCGAATAGATTTTAAGATCAGCGAGGGCAATGGATCCACCCACCTGCGCTTTGCCTCCACGGGGATCGGTTTTGCCATCCGTTCCGAGCAGGGGCAACTCATGGATCAACTCATCAGCCGCACCCTGCAGAGCCGCAATGACAATCGGCAGGCCAGCCGTTGTTTTCAACTTGCACGTTCCCGAATTCCGCACTGATCCGTTGTCGTAAAGCGTATAAGTCTTGCCGTCGTATGTAACCACAAGATGATGCCACTCATCCTCCATCGGATGTTCCTGGCCCCAGGGTAAACCCGGCATTGCGGGGGAAAGACTTACCGCAGAATTCTTCAGTCCGATGTTTAGAGAGAAACACTCCGATGCCACCCCGTATCTGCCCCACGACACTACGGTCTCTGCAGATCCATCAATACGCGGGTTCAACACCCACGCTTCAATGGTTCGCGGCCCATTCCCCTCCGGCGCGGCGTTGGTCGCCGAGCCCATATACGCATCCGTTTTACCATCAAACACAACGGCCTTGACCCCGCCAATTGTTTCGAGCCTGGGCGCGGCAACACGCAAAAAGTCGCCGGTTCCTGCAAGGTTTTTCCATATTGCTGTTCCGGCACTCGCATCACGGGCATCCAGACTCACGAGAAGGGAAGCCGTTTCTTGTGCCAATGCCATACGGAACGGCACAACCGTAATCTGCGGTATCACAAAAAGCAAAACCAGCGACTTTTGCAGCATGTAGACTCCTTTACCAATCTTCCTTTGTTCTAGGCTTCAGGGTCGCGCCCCTGACAGGGCCGACTGACAACAATCGGCGAATCAGGGCTTCACGTCGAGAAGGGCGGTGGCCGCACTGTGCGGATCGGCACGCTGGCGCAGCGATTCGAGGATCGCGTTGGCCTGGCGGGCGACCTTGCCTTGGAAGACGGTCTTGCCGTTGAAGACCACCTTCACTGGTTGATCCAGGTCCAACAGGCGATCATGAAGGCGCAGAATGACGCGGGGCACCTCAGACGCATCGAGGGCGATGACGTTGCCTGCGACGCTGGCGCGGATCATCTTGCCGGCTTGGGCGGTGCCCGGGGGCAGGGCCAGCCAGTAGAACCGGTCGTGGAGGCGACCGGCCTGATTCCAAATGACTTTCCTGGGCCATGGATCGCGGGTCATACCGGCCATCCACGGCACAGCTTCGGCGTCCTTAAGATTCATCCAGTGGCCGAGTCCCGGATAGATGTTGAGGCGGTGCGGGTAGCCGCCGGGATCCTGTTGGGCAAGTTCATCGAGCTTGGCTCCCCAAGCAGCTGCGACTTTATTGCGGTTATATGCGGCATCATTGGCGCCGGAGAAGATCGCAAACGGCAGATTGCGCAAGCCGAGCGGCGAGGCGTCGTTCGGGTGGCCAGCCATCATCGAAGCAGCGGCAAAACGGTCGGCCATGCGAGGCGCAAGCTGATAGACGCCGTCGCCGCCCGCGGAATAGCCCATCAGATAAACCTTGTCGGGGTTGACGCCGGCGAGCAGCACGCAGTCTTCGATCAAGCGGTCGAAAAGGTCGTCGATGTGAGCCTCGTGCCAAAGGTTCCAGTTGTCAGTGGGGGCGCGGGGCGCGATGTACAGGCCTTCTGCCGGCCTGTAGAGGCCGCTCTGGTTCTGCCACTGCGAATCGTTGAGCTGGGCAGGGCAACCGCCGCCGCCATGCATTGAAATCCACAGGCTGCGGCCGTCTGCCGGGGCCTCGCCGAACGTCCGTCCGGCCAATCTCATCTGCTTGTCGCCGATCATGATCGCGTTGGCCTTCATTTCGGGGGCCCGGCTCGGCGCGACGTGATCGCGCCATCGCTGCCAGACGAGGTCGAGCGCCGCGGCAGCATCCGCTTTACTCAACTCGGCGGGCGGGATCGGCGGCAGGGAGTCGGCAGCCGGTTGCGTCAGCCATTTGCGCACGGCGCGAAGCGACCTGCTTTCCCGGACTTGCTTCCCTTGCGCCCATGCCAAATCGAGCGTGGTGTTTCCAGCAACCGCGACGGAGAGCGGGAAAACGCGCACTTGGTCGCCGCGAACGACCCGCAAGGTGCCGGTGGCTCCGGGGCTAATCTCAAACGCCGGCATGTCGTTGAGGTCGGAAGTGCCGGCCTTGGTCGTCACGACACCGAGGAGCTTATCGGCCTTGTCCAATGCTTCCACACGGGCGACTACGCGCTGGCCACCGGACTCAAACACTCGCACGTAAAGCGTAGCGGCATTGGTGGGGGCTGGACCGGCTGGCGGCGCGGCGTCAGGCGACGGATTCTTCTTGCCGCCGGTGTAGCGGTCGGTGACGTTGACGGCGCGAACGGAATGGTTGGCCGGATTCCAGGGCAACGGGAAATGATCGGGGGTGGATTTCCAGGTGTTGGCCCAAATCGCGTATTGCGGGTCATCGGCCACGGCCGTGCTGGCGTCGCCCACGAACCAGCCGTGGTCAAGACCGTCCGTGCTCGGTTCAGCGGCCCCGGTGAAATGCCAGCCACCGTCCCAGATTTCGACCCATGTGTGATTGCCACGTTTGTTCGTCCACATCGGGGTGCCGGCGATCCGGGCGGGAATACCCACGCTGCGGCAGGCGTCGGCGAGAAGTATCGCCAGCCCGGTGCAGCTCGCCCTGCCTTGCTCGATCGATTCGATGGGACTCTGGTTGGCGCGTTTGCGGCCGGTGCTGTAGCTGACTTTGAGTTCGTGAAACAAACTGCGGTTGATTTGTTGGGCGGCCTCGCCGGCGGTCTTGCAGTCTTTGACCAGGCGGGAACATCGCCGGTGGAAATCCGCACGCCACGGGTCACGCGGCTCGTCGAGTTGCGCGTACGGCAAAATGCAATCAAGGAACAGTTCTTCCGGCACCTGCTTGGCCCACGGGAACGATTCGCGGGCGCTGAAGGCAAGGCGCAAGTTTTC
>CAZXVN010000137.1:0-4632 GCA_964643945.1 uncultured Lentisphaeraceae bacterium
AACGGGTACGGTCTTTACGACATGGCGGGAAACGTGTGGGAGTGGTGCTGGGACTCGTCGGGCTCATACCGGGGCAGCCGTGGCGGTTGCTGGGGCTTCCGCGCCAACTACGCGCGTTGCGGCTTCGGCCTTTGGGACTACCCGGACGGCGCCCTCAACCACGGCGGGTTCCGTGCCGTCTGCCATTAAGGACCCCCATGCGCTCCTTCAGAACAGCAAACAGCGAAGCTGCCCCTCTTCCCGGCCTTCTCCCAGCGGGAGAAGGAAGATTGGCAAACGGGAAGCGGAATGCCGGGCGGGGGCAGGAAACATGAGAAAGAGAGAATTCTTCCGGCTGTGCTGTACTTGGTTGCTGGGATGGGCTCTGCCGCTCATGGCGGGGCCCTCGTCCGACATTTCGCCGTCAACCGTTTATGATTTGTCGCCGTCATACATGGCTGTCGGCATTTCCGTTGTGCCGACCGGCGACACCAACGCGGTCCAGATTGTCGCCGACAACTCCGACGACGGCTGCACGTCCGTCAGACTGGGCGGGGACGGGCTGCTTGCCGATGGCGGAACGGCCGGGATCGAGTGGGCTGTGACGGGGCCGGGCGTGCTGGCGTTCGACTGGCAGGTGTCGAGCGAGGCGGGGGCCGACTGGCTGCACTTCTGCGAAATCGGCGGCGAAGTGACCAACCAGATTTCCGGAACGGGTGCGGGCTGGGCGCGCGTGGCTGTGACGGTCGCCGGCCCGCCGGACATTGTCCACACCTTCAGATGGGAGTACTCGAAAGACCCTGCCGGGAACTACGCGGGTCTGGACTGCGGCTGGGTCGATGCCGTGAGTTGGTCGCCTTTTTATGTGTTCTCCGTGACCAACGGCACTGGCGGGGGGTCGTACACGAACGGGCAGCAGGTGGCGGTTGCGGCGGACGCACCGCCGGCCGGGATGATCTTTTTCAGATGGACGGGCGCGACGCAGTATGTCGCGAGCGTCACCGCGTCGAACACCGTCGTGACGATGCCTGCTGCGGGCATCGCGATCACGGCGACCTATCAGGATCTTTACGCGCTCACGGTTAACAGCGGCAGCGGCAGCGGATCATACACGGCGGGGATGCAGGTTTCTGTCACGTCGAGCGTGGTGGCCGGAAAGGTCTTCGACCGGTGGACGGGCGCGACGCAGTATGTCGCGAGCGTCACCGCGTCGAACACCGTCGTGACGATGCCTGCCGCGGGCATCGCGATCACGGCGACCTATCAGGATCTTTACGCGCTTACGGTCAACAGCGGCAGCGGCAGCGGGTCATATACGGCGGGGATGCAGGTTTCTGTCACGGCGAGCGTGGTGGCCGGAAAGGTCTTTGCCCAGTGGACGGGCGACACGCAGACTATGGCGAGCGTCACTTCGCCGACGACCGTCGTGACGATGCCGGCCTCTGCCGCTGTGATCACGGCGACCTATCTGAACCTTTACGCGCTCACCGTTAACAGCGGCACTGGTAGCGGGGCCTACACGAACGGGCAGCAGGTGACGGTTGCGGCGAACGCGCCTGCGGTCGGCAAGGCCTTTGACCGGTGGACGGGCGCGACGCAGACTATGGCGAACGTCACACTGTCGACGACCACGTTGACGATGCCGGCCGCCGCCGTTGTGATCACGGCGACCTATAGCAATTTTTATTACGCGCTCACCGTGAACAATGGAACCGGCGGGGGGTTGTACGCGTATGGCCAGGTGGTGCCGGTTACGGCGGACCCGCCGCCTGCCGGCAAGATCTTTGACCGGTGGACGGGCGATACGGCGTATATGGCGAGCGTCACTTCACCGACGACCGTTGTGACGATGCCGGTCGCCGCCACTGCGGTTACGGCGACCTATGTGTCGGGAACGATGGCTTTGTCTGAAGCCCGCATTTTAACTTTTAACGACTATGCGCTGACGAACAACGCCCCGACACCCACCTGGGTGCATGTGGGAACGACTGCAAGCGCCTTGGCTCTCAAACCTTTGCTTGCAGGCACGAACCACTATCACCGGACAGGGTGGAAACTTTTGTTCTGCCGTACAGGATCAACACGCGTAGCGACGGGGTTTTTCAAAGTCATTCCTGATGTCGCCACAAATTATGCCGCCTACCTCGAAAATACGCTGGGTGCCCAGATCGAGTCGCCGGTCTTCACGAACGGTATCGGCACAGTCTATTTTGAGGCGATCAATAATGAGAGCGCGTCTCCCACTCAAATCACGGTGGAGTTGTCCACGAATATGACAGATTGGGTGACGCTGGATGAGCTTGCGCTGAATGCGGTTTCGACAAACGGGTTCATGCGTTACGTTAAAAGTCTGAATGTCCGCCAGCCGGCTACGTTGAGGATCAGGCGCACAGGAACCATCTATTTTGCACAGAGCGTTGATACCGCGCTGACCTGTATCGACAATATCCGCGTGTCGCCGCCGCCGTCGGATGTGGTGGCCTATAAGACCGGGTGTCCTTTTGAGCCAGGATATCCGTCAATCAACTCCGACATCTTTATCCGCTGTTTAATTGACAACGTGGACATGAAGGTACCGACGGATTCGCGGACGTGCAGGGTGGTTTACCGCTGGCGATATCTGGATCAGGTGATCGACGCGTGGACGACCAACCTGATGACCCGCGTCGGCGCGGGCGACGGACAGGGCAACGGCGAAAAGTTCGAGGCCGTGCTGCCGCCCCAGCCGCTGGTCGGGGACCTGGAATACTACTTTCTTTGTGAGTTCGAAGGATCCCGCTATCAGTCGCCGGATTACACCGGTCGCGGGTTTACTTATCCCGGAGAGGGGCTTTCGCCCCGCTCGTTGCGCGGCGGCGCCTCCCAGCCGGACGGGCGGGAGTTTTACACCCGGCTGCGCCCTTTCAAATCACAGTACGGGGCGCTGTACGTGATGGCGGAAACCAATCAGCTCCCGCAGCCGGTCGAGATGGCGCTGGTCGGTGATGACGAGTGGCGGGGAATGGTGCCGGTCCGCCGGGCGTCCGTGACCAACATCTCCTGGCGCTTCACGGGAGCGGGCGCCTATGTGCAGGGCGCCGACAGTTACTCGATGAACCAGCCGTGCTGGACCGAGAAGGCGCAGGCCGGGGCCGGGCATGTGCCTTATGACGGCTTGTGCGTGGAGACAAACCAGGCCGGGCCGCAGATCAATGCGACTGTGGCTCCGGACACCGGTTATGTCCAGATGACGCTCAACACGCGCACGCTGGGTTACCTGGCCAGCCGGGCGGAGTATCAGAACTTCAACGAGTGGCCCGCCGCCACCAATTTCTCACACAGTAATGGTCAGGCGGAAAAGCAGAAGTACCTGAATACGTTCGACGGCTGGGCGGCGAGTTCGGACCAGACCTTCAAAGAGTCGTTTGCCGACTTATCCATCACGGCCAACGCCTATGCGCGCGGCCCGTTTCAGACGCCCCGGTTCTGGTGGGCGGGCGGCGCGGCTTATGTGGAGGATCGGACCGAGGCGAACTATAACAATGCGCCGGCCGGCTTATTCAATTTTCTCAACAAGGCCTTGTGTCTCAAAGGAGGCGACGCTGCACTGGGGCTAGGTTACGTTTATAATCAGGTTGCGACGAGGCCAGACGGTCTCAAGCAGCTTGCGTTCAAGTGCCGCTTACGGCAGTCGGCAAGTAACTTCGATGTGACCTTCAACTGGACTGAGTTTATGAAGACCAACTATCTGGTTCGGGCGACCACGCAGATTTATGTTCCTATGTCTCCCGAACAGCCGTCGGTTTCGTTGATCGGGTATTACCGTGACCCCGGAAGCTTTTACGAATATCGGGTCACACAAATGCCGGATCCGCTAAATCAGTTCAATGGAAGAGACAAGCGGCAATATCACCAGTTGTTCAAGTGGGTGGACGGGACGCCGGTCCTGCTCAGCTCCGCGACTCGGGATGAGGACAACCCTTTGACGACTCCGGTAGCGATTGAAATGCGCCTTTACAATGCGAGCAGCACGGCCACCCGCATCCGATGCAAGTATAACGTTATCGACAACGTGTTGGACTATACCGACAGCACAGCGCCAATTTCGTGGGGGACGTACGGGTTCCTTTCTTCGGATGGCCGTGCGGGCTTCTCAGCGGTATATACCCAGCCCACAGCCACTAATGCGGTGGCGACGGGTAGTATGACACTGGTTCTCGATCCAGCCAACTCATCCAGTTTTAATGTCCAGAAATTGAACTGGTACACCCCCGCAGGTCGGTTTGAGTTGCTCTCCTCGGTTGCTCCGTATGGCATCTATTCGGTGGTGCCGACGCAGAAGATCGGGGTGTACCTGCAGGATTCCGACTACAGTTCGACCACGGAGCCGGACGCTCCGGGCAGCCCGCTGTGGATCAAGAAACAAGAGGTCGCGGTGTCCGGTTTCGGGTATCAGAGTGTCCTCCTGCCGCTCTACAATTGGAAATCGAGTTTCGTAATGTTGCAGGTGACGGGCGGTTCGGCGGACGTGGCGGTGGATGAGCTGGAGATGTCTTCGTGGCACGGGATGCAGGTGTCGGATTCCGGGGTCGGTTTGGATGTTGTGCCTGCCTCTGACTGGCTGGCCACGGAGGCGTGGATGGTGCAGGCGTCGGGCGTGTTGGTGCCGTCGGG
>CAZXVN010000138.1:0-8422 GCA_964643945.1 uncultured Lentisphaeraceae bacterium
TCGTGAACGCAACCGAAGAGCCGTATGTGGGAAAACCACAAGTACGGTTCTGTGAGGGGCATTGAAATGCCTTTCAGAAGACTGAAAACGTTTATCAAGTAAGTTCAAAGAAAGGTTCTATAACATGTCTACTCGACAAAAAACACTTTCACTGTTTATCGGGCTCGCGCTGGCAGCATCGGTCTTTGGCGCCCTCAGTGACGAATCGCTGTCAGACCTGACCTTGGCGATTTCAACCGAAGGTCCAGACAGCTATGCAGACGGCACACCCGTACAGGTGGGCGAAACCTATCTTCTGGTCTATGTCCCGGTGGGCGAAGAGTTCTTGGGCGTGCGCACGGACGGCTCGCTGGTGAACCCTGCCACGGTGAAGGTCACGACCAGCCTGGCCATCGAAGGCGCGAAGTGCGGCTTTAAGCCGATCCAGTACCCGGCGACGCTCTACCCTGCGGGCGGCACCTGGGTGATCGTGCTGTTGGATACCCGCACGGCCGCTGGCACGCCGGGTGGTTTGGTGGTTGCTCAAAGCGAAGCGGTTGCGTCCGCGACAAGCGTTGCCGGTGGCGGCACCAGTGTGGGTGAAATGCGCGTGCTGGCTGAGGCGGGCAGCGGGATGGCCGCAAAGTCTCTGACGCCCGCACCTGCTGATACGCCGGATCCGGTGATCACGGCGCTAGAACCCAACGGCGCCTCCGTCGGCATCCGCATCAAGAACTTTACCGACAAGGCCAGCTACGAAGTACAGACGCGCACCGATCTGGCGTCCGGAACCTGGGAACCGGCCGTTGGCGGTAAACTGCTACAGGCCAAGACGCTCGGCATTCAGCCGGGTGCCTCAGCCGAACTGCCGGCAACCCTGACGGTTCCGGCGGATGACACCGTCCGCTACTTCCGGGTCATTGTCCCGGGCGGCAAGTGAGTTCGTGCTGAATGAGCCAAGGAATAAAAACATGAAAAGACTTTTGATACTCACGGCGGTGATGCTCACGGCGGGTCTTGTCAGCGCGGATCTCGCCGCGACAGTGATCGACGGCACGAACACGGTGGGGCTCGTCAAACTCACCGTACCTTCCAGCGCCACCCACACGGTCATTAGCGTGCCTTTCGAGAAGTGCCTCACGACCAGCGCGGAGTCGGGGATGCTGAAGGATCTGGTTGCGACGGTCGGGCTGACCGCTTCCAGCGATGCGGGCACGGCGGATCAGCTGATTGTTCTCACGACTGAGGGTGCGACGAAGGTGTACTACTATTATTGGCTCACGAACGGCCCTGCGTGGACACCGGTCACGACTACAGTACAAATGCCGGACGGGACTGAGGTGGCAAAGAATCCGCCTGCGGCCGATGTCTTCCCTCTCTCGCGCGGCCTTGGGTTCTGGTTCAAGCGCTATTTGACGCCGGCTTCAGATGTCTTCCTCAAGGGCCAGGTGACCACCTCCAATCAGGCAACCGTGATCACCAATGGGCTTAATCTCATCGGTTACGGCTATACAGAAGCCCTCACGTTGAACACCAATACGGTCAGTTGGGCTGGGGCCAATGGCGGGACAGACGGCAACACCACAACGTCGGACAAGATCATGGTGGTGAATTCGGACGGAACGTTTAAGGAGTACTTCTTCTTCACCAATGCCCTTGCATGGAGCCAAGCGAAGTTCGTCAATGCGAACAACAAGTGGATCAACAACGACTACTCCGTTGTCACCAATGTCACCATCCCGGCCGGGCAGGGCTTCTGGTATCTCCGGCGCGGCACAGCTGGGTTCACCTTCCGCCCCAAGGACAATTAAAGAGAAAGACACCTGTCATGCAAAAAACTATCGTATTGGCATTCCTGTTGGTGATCGGGTGCGCGTTCACTTCGCAGGCGGTCGTGATCCATTGGGCGGTCACAACACCGGTTGACGGCGCTCTCACCGCCGAACTGTTTTACGTGGCTCCCCCACCTCCTTTCGGCACGGGTGCCTATACTAGCATAGGCTTGGCAGAGGCGTTGCCCACCTTCACCGTGGGGGCGCAAGCCACCACATTTGAAGGAGCCGTAGTAGGCGGACGATACGTTATCATGCTCTTTAAGGACGGGTACTACGCAGTCAGTACGAGCCATTTGACCTACGACGACAAGCTCAATGGCTTAACACACGCGGATGCCATCACCACGGATTCCCGGTACCCGGCGCAGGGGCTGTTCAACCCCAATGAGTTCAGTGGCTGGATCGCCGTTCCGGAACCGAGCGCGGCCATGCTGTTGTGCATCGGTGCGGCTGCGGCTGTCCTGCGCCGCAGGAAACGGGTGTAAGGTTAGAACCCGGGTATCTAAAAAGGCGGCATCTTCGGTTGCCGCCTTTTTTGTTGGCTCTTGACTTGTGGCCTGATGACGTCCGGAGGATCGTCGCATGTTGATACTCCCGTTCCGTCCGATCACGCGTGGGCGCTGGCGCCGGTCACGGTGGTCGTTTCTGTTGTTTGTCGCCGCCGCGCTGGCGCTTTACGGGTTTACCGTTGTCACCTACGCCTTCCCGGGAGCTTCCGCAACGTGGATCGCCTGGGTATCCGGGCTCGATGTTCGCGAGGTGCCGTCGCGTCCGCTCCTGACCGCCCTTGGCCATTGGGTGGCAGGCCTTGAGTGGCCGCCTCTCTCGCTGGTCCTGCGCTTGAACCTGCTCGCCGCACTGGCCGGGGCGCTGGTGGTAGGCTGGGCCTATAAGCTGGTCTGGTTCGCGGTTTTTGAAGTGATGCGCGAGGAGTCGGCGGCCACCCATGCGTCGCGTAACGCACGCTATGGCGGCAGTGTGGCGGCTCTCGCCGTGGCGGTGAGCCTGCCGGTGTGGCAGGCGGCCACCCGTTTCAGCCCCGAAATTTTCGATGTCGCGCTGTTACTTTTTTGCGGCCAGTTACTGACGGTTTACGTCTACTCGCAACAGGTCTTTTGGCTGTTGCTGTTCGGCGCCGTGTACGGCGCCGGCGTTGTTGAATCGCCCCTTTTCATTGCGGCTGCGCCGGTGATGGTCGCCTTCGCTGTCGTGATGGAGTGGAAGCTTGCCTGGTGCCGCATGGGCCGCCTCTTTGCCGCCGCTTGGCTCGCGTTGATCGTTTTGGCGGGCCTTCACTATATGTCGGCACGCGGTTTCGCCGTCGCTCACGGTGAGATACCCACTCCGCAGGTTATTCTCCGGATCGTGGTGGGGGTGTTGCGTGAGCAGCTCGAGGTGGTCGGGCATCTTTTTCCGAGGCATCTGTGGTTCCCCGTGTTCGCGATGGGTGTCGGGGCGGCGGCCCTTTCGTTTTTCGCGGCTTTCCGGACGCTCGACAACCGCCGAACGTGGAGCCTGCTGTTCTTGAGCGTGATTCTGACGCTGTCTGCGGTTTTGGTCTTGTTCAATGTGCCGATCTCGCCGTGGGGGGTGATGGCGGCCAAAGGGGCGATCCCTGCCGCCACCTACACGTTGACAGGCCTCGCGGCTGGCTTGTTGGCGGCTTCGTGGCGGGCGCTGGCCGTGATGAACGATCCGCAGGATGTCGATGTCCCGGTCGAGACCGATGACGATGGGACCGAGGCAATGCGCGAGGGGGCAGGCCACGAAGACCCGCCGAAGGTGTTCATGGTGATGCGCGGCGCGGGCATTGTGCTCGTGCCGACGCTGGCGGGGTTGATTATCCTGTCCGGGGTCTTAAACGGAAGACGCCAGACCGCAGACAATGGCGCGTTTGCAGACCGTGCGGCCGATGCGGTGCTGGATGGCTTGCAGGGTCGGGTCTGGCTGGTGGCGAACGGCCTGATCGATCCCAACCTCCTGATTCGGGCGCATGAGCGCGGCATGGCGGTCAATCTGTTGTGCCCGTATCGCGCGACGGAGCGCACCTATACGGCTTCGGTCCTGCGCAGGGTTCAGGCGGACGCCTCGTTTTCCGAGAACGCCAAACTGCGCGCGGGGAGCCTCGTCACGTATAACCTGCACATGTTCATCGACGACGTGTTCGCGACGGACGGGGCGATCGGCAGCAAGGCGGTGTGCATGGGGCTTCCGGACATCTGGTACGGCGCGGGGTGGATTCCGGTTTCCGAAAGACTTTTCTATGGCGGAGTCAAGAACAGCAACGAGCTTAAGGAACGCGATTTGTTGAAAGCGCACGAAACGTTCTGGCAGGAGTGGGGCGACTTTCTGCAAGCGGGCGACGGCTCACCGCGGCAGTTGTCCTACCGCCACCGTGTCGCCCTGCGTCACCATTTCGCTTTCGTCGCGAACAATCTGGGCGTGACGCTGGATGATATCGGCCGACCCGCGGAAGCGTTCACCGCGTATCTCAAAGCCAGGGCCATTTCGCCGGAGAACATCAGCGCCCTGCTGAACGTGTTCGAGATGGTCTCGCGCGGCATCCACCCGGAGATGAAAGAATCGGTCGAGCACCAGCTCCGGCGCAAAGTCGAGAACACGAAAGATCGTTATCCGCTGTGGTCACTCAGCCGGTACTACGGGTATGTCCGCAATTACGATCTGTTTGTGCAGATGGGCTGGTCCTGGGCGCTGTCGAGCAGTCCGGGGTCGGTGCTTGCGGGCCTGCGCAGCTCGTACTCCATGCAGCAGGACGAGGACAAGCGTGTGGCGCTGACGGCGCTGATGGCCGCGGTCTACGAGATGCGTGGCGATTTCGGCAAGAGCGCGGAGGAGTATCAGAAGACGATTGAGCACGACCCGAAGAACACCTTTGCGATATCCGGCCTGGTCCGTCTGGCCCTCCAGCAGAGTGTGGTCGGCGACGCGCGCAAGGTTCTGGAGGCGGGCGAGGCGGCGGGTGCGCCGAAACGGCTGCTCCGGCAGGATTGGGCCGCGCTGTATCTGGTCTCGGGCGACCTGGTGCGGGCACGCGTGCTCTTACAGGAACTCGGCGACGAGCCGGGCGCCTCGTCCATGACGTTGGCGATGTTGGCGATGGTGATGATCGAACAGCAGGACACGGCCGCGGTGGAAGCCACGATCTTGCCCAAGCTGGCCAAGGCCGCCGAAGGCAAGGACTCTTATTTTGTGCAGGTGGTTCAGGGGCGGGTGTGGCAGGGCAAAGGCGAGGCCGGGTACAAGAACGCGCGGCTGTGTTTCCAGCGTGCCGCGCAGATCCGTCCCGATGTGCAGGCGCTCCAGGATGTCATGCTGATGTTGGACGTGTCGCTGGAAGACCAGCGGGCTGCCGAAGCCCATGCGCTGATGATCCTGCGGCAGCGCGCGGAGCACCCGTACGCCAACTTCATCATGGGGTCGATCCGGCTGGAACAGGGGCAGTACGGCGATGCCGAGACGTATCTGCGGCGCAGCACGGCCGGCGCCGCGCCGACGTTGGCGGCGCTCAACAACTACGCCCAGACCCTGTGCCGTATTCGCAAGCTGGACGAGGCCGAGACAATAGCCCGCCAGGCCACCGCCCACGAACCCGGCCGATACGAAGGGTGGTCTACGCTGGCTTTTGTGCTGGCGGAGAAGGAGAACGTGGAAGGCGCGGCAGAGGCTTTGGCCAAGGCCCGCGCACTTGACCGCACCGATTTGCGGCTGTTTCTGGTGGAGGCCCTGATCGCGGTCAAACGCGGGGATGCGGATGCTGCGGAGAAAGCGCTCGCGCGGGTCGGGTCGGAGAGCGAACTTTCCGTTGCCGACCGGCGCGAATGGAACAACCTGCGCGAAGACATCGAACGTTTGCGTCAGCAGCCCCGGCACCCGTAAGGGCAGCTCTTCTCAAGAAAGGCCTATTATGAGGCAACAGATCTGTGCGCTGATGGTTCTGCTCGTTGCGATCGCCGGGGCGGCGGCCGAGTGGCCGCAAGGGCTTGTGCTGCATTTCTCGTGTGATGAGTTGCGCGGCGGCAGCGGCGGCACCACGCTGCCGGATGTGACGGGCAGCAACAACAACGGGCGCGTCACGGGCGTTAAAGGGGCGGCCGCAGGCCGCTTGGGCGCGGCGTGCGAGTTCACGGGCAAGAACAGTTTCATCCAGGTGCCTGACAGCCCGGCGCTCAACAGCAAGCGTGTGACCGTGTGCATGTGGTTTAAAACCGGCAAGATCGAGGGCGAGGAGCGCATGCTCGTGAACAAGAACGCGGACAGCGGCTATGCCTTGAGCCTCACGGGCGGCAGCTCGAACACGCGGCAAGGCCGACTGTACTTCACGGTGTGCGGACACGCCTGCCAGGGCGACGCGAACCTCGCGGACAACGTGTGGCATCATGCGGCGGCGACCTTCGACGGCGAGAGCCTGAAGCTCTACGTGGACGGCCAGCTCCAGAAGCAGGTGACCGCATGGCGCGGGGAGATTCCCGCCAGCGGGCAGGATCTGATGATCGGCATGAAATACGCCAGCTATTCGCCGAACGAGAAAGGGGTGGCGTTCGAAGGGCTCCTCGACGAGATCGTGGTGTTCAACCGTGGGCTGAGCGAGGCGGAGATCAAGAACGTGGTCACCTCGACCAAACCGAAGTTCACCCGGCAGCAGGTCGAGCGGCGCCTGGCCGAGCTCAAGGATCTTTACGACCGCGGGCTGCTCCTTCAGGATTTCTACGAGCGCAAAGTGAAAGAGTGCGAGGTGGAGCAGTAGGCGTGCGGCACCCGGCGAGCGTTACTTTCCTTTCCCTTTTCCCTTCCCTTTCCGAAACGGGGACTGGGGGGCGGTGGCGGGATCGAAAACCAGCGCCTCGAAGGTTTGCGCAGGGACGAGGTGGCGCCACAGGAAGGCCTGCATGCGATCCTCGGCGGGCACGGCCTCGCGCACAAGTGCCGCGCCTGCGTTGGTCGACACACCTTGGATGACCAGCGTGACGGGCTCCTCTGTTTGGGCGAGGGTGGTCTTGAGGGTGACCCGCGCCACGGTCTGCGTGCCAGCCAGCGGCGAGCCTTGCAGGAAGAAGCCGTTGGTGGCGCCCTCCTTGACCTCGAGACGGATCGGGCCGGTGAAGCCGTCTTTGCGCAGGGCGTAGACGGTGAGCGAGGCCGAATCCTTGCCGCGCAGAGCCACACGCGAGGGCGCCACGCGCAAGGCGAAGTCGGGCTGCGGCGCACTGAGGCGCAGGCGGTAGGCGTAGGCCTCGCCGCCTTTGTGCTGCGCGTCCGCAAGCTGCACCGTATAGAGCCCTTTCGCGGGCAGTTTGACGTGCAGGTACGAGTCCGCGTGATGGGTGTTGATCCCTGCGCCGAGGTCTTCCAGGTCGTCATTGAGCGCGAGGCAGGCACCCGAGGCGTCGGTGAGTTTGAGCAGCGAGTCCAGCGGCGAGTCCAGGCGGCGGGCAAAGACCTCGGCGACCAGCTCGTCGCCCGCGCGGGCCTCGAACTGGAAGAGGTCCTGGTCGCCGGGGACATCGATGCACCCGTTGATGATGAGGGGCAGGGTGACGCGCTGAGCGTGCCTGGGCGTGTTGTTGGGTTCACTTTCGAGGCCGTCCAGAAGCTCATCAACGGCGAAGGGCACGCGGTTCGAGAGGAGCCCGCCCTTGCCGCGCGCGGCGAGCAAGCAGATGCCGGGCGGAGCGTCCTGCGTGGGCGGCGTGAGGTGGTTCTCCGCGAGGTTCACGCCTTTGAGGTCGACTCCGGCTGCCACGCCGCGCTGCCCGCCCAAAGGGAAGCTGCTGGTGATAAAGGGCAGCTCGCCGAGGGTGACGCGGTAGACGAAATCCTCGCGGCCACGGAAAATCGCGTCGTGGATCGCGAGAATGTAGTCGCCGTCAGCGGGGATGTCGCACAGGAGCACGGGGTCGGGCTTAAAGCGGTAGTCGTCATTATAGGCCACCTCTTTGCCCTTGGCGTCACACAGCACCAGCACAGGCTGGAACCAGCCGGGGACCGCATCGGCCATGAACGGCACCAAGGTGCGCGCCTGAACGCTGATGACGAGGTGCTGGTTGCGGCGGGCCGCGAAGCGGTAGCGGTCGACCGAGCCTGAAGCGATCTGGCCGTTGACGGTGCAGGGCGGGTGGACGATGACCTCGTCGTCGTCGACATCGCTCTGCGCGCCGGGGCCGGCCATGGACATGGACATGGCGGTCATCTCCATGTCCATCTTGGACTCCTTGTCTTTGTCGCGTTTCTTTTTGCGCAGGCTCAGCGACTCCTTTCCGAGGATCTGTAGCGGGCTCGTGGGGAGGGGCGCGGCCGAGACCTCGGGCAACTGGCCGATGTTGAAGACCAAGGGGTTCGAAAGGCCGCGCGAGGTGGCCAGCCGGAGCTCGCGATCGCCCGGGGCTGCGTCGCGGGCGACGGTGACCTCGGCGACCACGAGGTTGGCGATCGAGGCGCTCTGCGGCTGCTGGACAAAATCGCCGATGAACTTCTGAAGGCGCGCGATCAGGTTGGTTTTAGACGTATCGCGTTTCGCGGCCGGGATGTCGCGCAGCTCCTTCAACTGCTCTTTCAACAACTGGATCTCCTGATTGTTCATGCGCTTATTG
>CAZXVN010000139.1:0-15343 GCA_964643945.1 uncultured Lentisphaeraceae bacterium
GAGTGGATCGCGCCGAGCCGCATCGACGTGACGGACGCCTTTATCGCGTATGCCAAGCCGCTGATCGGCGAGGCGTGGGCGCAGGTGCCGCTCGAAAACGGCCTGCCGCGCTTCACGCGCTTCGAGCCGGTCTTTGCGGTCAAGAAGTGCGCGGCCTACGTGCCACAGGCGTATCGTAAGTAGACGGAGTGCGGGCATGAAGATCGTCTGTGACAAGAACATGCCGTATGCGGCCGAGGCGTTCGGCACGCTGGGCGAGGTGTGCCTCAAGGACGGGCGGCAGATCACGCCTGCGGATGTGCGCGATGCGGAGTTGCTGATCACGCGCTCGACGACCCAGATCAACGCGGCGCTGTTGGCCGGCAGTGCGGTGCGCTTCTACGGTTCTGGCGTGATCGGCACCGACCACATCGACATCCCGTATGTGGAGTCGCGAGGGATCGCCTGGACAGGCGCCTCCGGGTGTAACGCGGAAAGCGTGGCAACCTACATCACGGCGGCGCTGTTGTGGCTGGGCGGACACGACAGGCTGACGCTGGAAGGCAAGACAATCGGCGTGGTCGGCGTGGGCCATGTGGGACGCCGCGTGTGTTCCCATGCCCGGGCGCTGGGGCTGCGTGTGCTGGCGAACGACCCGCCGCGTCAGCGCGACGCAACGGATGTCGAAGCCCGCAGTTTTGTGTCGCTCGACCGCGCGCTGGCCGAGGCGGACATCATCACCTGCCATGTGCCGCTGACCGCGAGCGGGCCGGACGCGACCCGTCACCTGCTGGGCGCGGCGCAGTTCGCACGGATAAAGCCCGGCGCGATTTTTATCAATGCGGCGCGTGGCCCGGTGGCCGATACCGATGCGTTGCTGGCGGTGTTGGGGGCACGCGTGGCGCATGCGGTGATCGACTGCTGGGAAGGCGAGCCCGCCTACCGGCCCGACCTGCTGGCGCGTGCGGATCTGGCCACTCCGCACATCGCGGGCCACTCGTACGAGGGCAAGGTGAACGGAACGGCGATCGTCTACCGCCGCGCCTGCGCGTTCCTCGGCGTGGAGCCGTCCTGTCCGTTCACGTTGCCGGAGCCGCCCGTGCCGGAGTGGCAGGCGGATGCGGCCGGGCGGAGTGATGAGGAGGTGCTGCGCGAGTTGGTGCTGAGCGTTTACGATATCGGGGCCGATTCGCTCCGGCTGAAAGCCTCGTGTGTGGCAGACGGCGCGGCGCGGGCTGCGGCGTTCGATGCGCAGCGCAGCCGATATCCGATGCGGCGCGAATTCGCCTCGACGCGCGTGACGCTGTCCCATGCCTCCGGGACGCTGGCGGCCAAGATGCGCGGATTAGGGTTTGCTTGAGCGGAAAATGCA
Source organism: uncultured Lentisphaeraceae bacterium (assembly GCA_964643945.1). GTDB lineage: Bacteria > Verrucomicrobiota > Kiritimatiellia > RFP12 > UBA1067 > JAHFSX01. The sequence goes on from CAZXVN010000139.1 coordinate 1,352, forward strand.
GGGGGCGGGAGGGGTCTTGATTCGGCGTTTCATTGACACTGTGCCGTTTTTAAGACACAATACCTTTTAAAGATTTGACACGGGCCGGTGTTTGGCGGGAACCCTTTCCGGCAGACGCTTCCGGATGAAAGGAACGCATGCAAAGCCTCATCAACCATTTGAACCAGCTCCAGGAGCTGGTGCTTATCCGCGACGAGCACCGGACGACCGGCGACGGCAGCCACATGGAACGCCTGAACGATTCTATCGATCAGTTGACGGACAAGTTGCCGCCGGACATGAAGTCTCTGTATCAGCGGCTGTACAAGAAAGACCATATCGTCATGGCGCCGATGTATAATGGCTGCTGTGCGATCTGCGGCATGCGCATGCCGATCAGCCAGGTGCAGGCGGTGCGCTTGTGCAAACAGATTCAGAACTGTCCGAGTTGCGCACGTATCCTGTTCGAAGAGAGCGATGCGCCGCGGTGGGTCGGTGAGGCGCCGAGCCGCACCGAGCCCCGCAAAGCGGGCATCTCGCGCTTTTTCGCCGAGTCGCTGATGCTTCCCGATTTGAAGGCGAAGACCGGTCAGGAGGCCATTGCTGAGCTGGCGGTGATGATGGAGGAGAAGGGGTTCGTGTCTGGCGCAGACAAGCTGGTGGAAAACGCGCTGGAGCGCGAGGCGGTGCTGAGCACGGCCATGGAGAATGGCCTGGCGTTCCCACATGTGCGCGGCGTGGAGGGCGGGGGGCTGACGTTGTCGTTGGGGGTCTCCAAGGAAGGCATTAAGTTCGATGATGCGGGCAACGTGGTCAACATCGTGTTTTTCATCACGATCCCGACGGCGGTTAGCGCGTTCTATCTGCGTTTGATGTCGGGGCTCATGGAAACCTTCCTGAAGGAGCAGAACCGCGAGGCTCTTCTGTCGGCCGAAACGTCGGAGCAGCTCTGGAAGGCCCTGACGAAGGCGACGCGGTATTCGATCAAGTAATAATGGCCCTCTAATCGGGCGGTGGCGTGTGGGGCGCGCGGCCTGTTCGTGTGAAAGTGCTTATGCGTATCTATCGGGGAATCACTGGTTGGGCGCTCTGTGCGGCTTGGTGCTGCCTCGTGTGCGCTCAAGACGCGCCATTGCCGGAAGGCCGGCGTGGGCGTGTTGCCGGGCCGACGAGTGATGCGGCTTCGACGGAGGCTGTTGTGACCAACGAGATGGCGGGCACAGCCGCGTCGGCGGCGCAATCGGTGGACTACACCCGACTGCTCGAGCAGTTCCTCAAAGCGAGCGACGAGCAGACCGAGGTCTATTTCTACCGTTGCAAATACATCTCCGCCGAAACCATGCGGCGTCTGCTTGAAAATTTTCTGACGCCTGCGGGTACGGTGGGCCGGAGCGACGAGGACGACATCATTGTCGTCTCCGACGTGCCTTCGCGGCTGCCGCAGTTGAAGCAGATCGTCGAGCAGGCCGACCAGCCCGTGGCGCAGGTGCTGGTGGAGGCGCGGATTGTCGAACTCGAGATCAGCAACGACCTGACGCGCGATGTCCAGATGGGGATCGCCAAGACCGGCGCTTCCGATTCGGTGCGCAGGATCTTTCAGGACATTCTGGACCCGAACTCGGCGAACATCTCGGGCACCGAGGAGAACCTGGGCGACACCTTCACAGCCGGCAAGCGTGAGGACGGCTCCCTCTGGACGTTTGTGGGGATCGACAAGATTAAAATCTGGGCCATGATCAATTATTTGGAGCAGAAAGGCCGTGCCCGCATCCTCTCGTCGCCCAATCTGGTGATCCGGCGCGGCGCGGACGGCAACATCATGAACGGCGAGAAAATCCCGGTGTTGGAGCGCACGATCACCGGCAGCAGCGAGAGCATCTCGACACGGTTTGAAAACGTGGGCGTCAAACTCATCGTGCGGCCGATCATGATCTCCGGCAAGCGGATTCACGTCAAAGTGAACCCCGAGGTTTCCAGCGCGCCGCGCTCGGTGGATACGGGCGGTTTCGAGACCCCCGTGATTGTGGTGCGCAGCGCGAGCACGCAGCTGGAGGCCAACGACGGCGAGCTGATCACGATCGGCGGACTGATGCGCGAGGAACAGCGCGTCGTCGACAAGCGTGTCCCGTATCTGGCCGACATCCCCTATCTGGGCGTGCTCTTCCAGTCTAAGCAGATCAAAACATTTACCTCGCAGATTGTGATCTTCATGACGATGCGTTTGGTTGAGCCCGGCGCCTACGAAGCGCTTGCGCGTCAGAGGCAAGGCGGCGTTCCCGAGAATGTCCGCGAACGTGTTCAGGCGATCGAGGACGAAGTTAACCTGGACAATCAGACGATATGGAAAGAGCTGCCCAAATAGGTGCCGTGCGGCGTGCCCTGCACGCGCTTGAAGTGTGCGTGTCGGTTGTGCTCGTGTGCGGATGCCAGCGGGAAAAGCGGCCGTCCGGTTCCGAGGGCATGGACCGCGTCTATACGGTCAAGCGCGGCGATTTCAAAGTGGCCTTCCGTCTCGAAGGGCAGCTCGACGCCATCCGCAGCCAGCAGTTGCGGTTCGACGGCAGCCGCGGTCATGGACAGCTTAAACTCGTCGAGGTCGTTCCCGACCGTACCAGTGTCGTCTCGAACGATGTGATTTTCCGCCTTTCCGACGAGTGGTTCATCGAGCAGGACAAGGAGCTTACCCGCAAGCTGCAGCTCGCCGAAGAGGACTACACGTTGGCCCTGCAAGATCTGGAGATGATCCGGGCCGACAATCTGACGGAACTCAAGACCGCCGCCGACACCCTCCGTGATGCGCATGAGCAGTACCTCAAATACAAAGAAGAGGATGCGACGAGAAAAAAGAAGGATTTGCTGAAGGCCACGCAAGAGGCGTCCACCGTCTACGACGTGGCGGTTCTTGCGCTGGACAACGCGAAGAAGGTGTTGACGGATGCCATCTCGCAGGATGCGAAAACGATTGCTGCCGCGCAGAAGAATCTGGGCGATGTCGAGAAGACGCTTTCAATGGCCGAGCAGGCCATGGAGAAGGCCTGGTACGACTTGCGCATTTTCAAGCGCTACGAGTATCCGCAGAAGATCGCCACCTTGCAAGAGGCGGTCATGAAGAGCCAGTTGGCGGTGCAGCGCATCATTGTGAACAACAACGGCAAGGCCAGCAAGAAACGGATCGAGATCGCCAACAGCGACAAGCTCATCGGCGATTATAAAGGCGACCTGAACGGCGTCAGGGAGGACAAGCAGAAGCTGGTGATCCGGGCGCAGGCCGACGGCATGCTGATCCATGGCGACAATCGGCGTAACCGCTGGGACACGCCGAAAGAGATCAAGATTGGTGCGGACGTGAACATCGGAGAGCCGATCGGCGTGATTCCCGATGTGAGCAAATTCAAGGTTCAGGTCAACATCCCGGAGGAGTACCGCTCGCGAATCAAAGACGGGCTGTCGGTCGTTATTCGCGCCAAGGCGGTGCCCGACTTGAAGCTGTCGGGCGAGATCATCAAGATCGCGGGCGCGTCCACGCCGATCATTCCCTGGGATCAGGGCAGCCCCAAGGTGTATGCGACGGACATTTCGACCGATGCGGCGGACGAGCGGCTGACGCCCGGCATGACCGTGCAGGTCGAGATTGTCGTTGAGAAGGCTGCGGACGTGCTGTATGTGCCGGTCGAAGGGGTTTATAACCGTGACGGCAAGACTTACTGTAAGCTGCGGCAGGGCGAGAGCCAGACCGAGCACGAGGTGAAGACCGGGCGCTTCTCAACTGACTATGTGGAGGTCACCGAAGGGCTGCAGGTGAAGGATCAGGTGATGCTTGACCGCCCGACGATGTAAGTGTTGTCACAAGCCGTTATCAAGGGTCTGAATGAACAGGGGGTCTCCGTGAAGTGTTTAGCGTTGTCTCTTCTTGCCGCATGTTGCCTGGCCTCGGTCTCCGAAGCCCAAACCAAAAAGGCCGCGAAGAAGGCGCCGGCGAAGCAAGCCGCTGCTGTTCCCGCTCCGCCGCAGAGGCCCAAGGGTTGTATTTCCAAGACCCCTTACATCGGGGCGATCATCGTCCATGCGGATTCCGGTGCGGTGCTCTTCGAGGATAAGGCGGACGCGCCCGGCTATCCCGCCAGCACGCTCAAGCTGATGTCGCTCTTGGTGATCCAGGAGAAGGTCGGCGCGGGACAGGTGAAACTGGGCGATACGGTCAAGATTTCGGTTGCGGCTTGTAAAACGGGCGGTTCACAGGTGTACCTCGATCCGAAAGAGACCTTCACCGTTGAGGAACTGCTGTACGCCATGATGATCCAGTCAGCGAACGACGCGGCTGTAGCGTTGGCTGAGCATGTGGCCGGCACGAAAGAAGCCTTTGTGGAGCTGATGAACGCGAAGGCACAACAGCTCGGCATGTCGAACACCCGCTTCGCCTCGGTGCATGGGTTGCCGCCCGGGTCGGGGCAGAAGCAGGATGTCTCCTCCGCGCGCGACATGGCCACGTTGTCGCGCGAATTATGCAGGTATCCGGCGGTTTTCGCCTACACCTCGGTGACCTACCGACAATTGCGGGCGAACACGCCGAAACCCTTCGACATGCGCACGCACAACCCGTTTCTCAAACAGGGTGTCGACGGGTGTGACGGTTTCAAGACGGGGTTCACGGACACGGCAGGGTGGTCGATCGTGGTCACCGCAAAACGCGGTGGACGCCGCGTCATCGTGGTGGTGCTGGGCAGCGACGAGCGTAAGCTGCGCGATGCCAAGGCCAGCGAGTTGCTGAACAAGGGCTTCGCGCTGCTGCCTGCCGCCGCACCCGCGCCGGTCGCGCCGCCTCCTCCTCCGGTTGTGGCGCCTGCCTCAGCGGCCCGCTGATTACCGCTCCCGGTCCGCCGGGCCGCACGGACTTCTTCCTGTCCGAATTTTCATTTTCTGCGGACAGGGGCCGTCTTTAAACAGGCAGAGGAAGGCGCAGCGCAAAGGTCGTGCGGTGTTCGTCACTTTGATTGAGCGCCAGGTCGCCGCCGTGCGCCCTTGCCATTTCACGCGCCAGACTCAGGCCGAGTCCCACGCCTTCGATTTCGCGGCTCCGTGACGAGTCGGCGCGATAGAAGCGGTCGAACACTTTGGCCTGATCGGCTTTCGGGATCGGCACGCCTGTGTTTGAAACCGTCAAGACCGCCTGGCCCTCCTGCCTGGAAAGTGTCAACTCGATCACGCCAGCCGGATCGCCGAACTTGACCGCGTTGGAAATCAGGTTCCCGAGCATTTGACTCAACAGATCGTCGTCGGCTTGAATGAAACATTCGGCGGGCGTCTCGATACGGGTCTTTCTGCCAGGGGCGAGCATGCCGATGTCGTTCTCAGCCGAACGGATCCTGTCGGCGAGGTTGACGCGTTCGAGGCTCAGCGGCAATTGTCCGGCGTCGGCCTGCGACAGGAGCAGAAGTTTCCGGAGAATGGATTTCAAGCGCTGAAGTTCCTCCAATTGCTCAGCATATTCGCGTTGCTCGGGAGAGTCGTCTGCGGCCCGCTGCAGCGAACGCTCAATCTGCGCCTGCAGGATGGCCAGCGGCGTCTTCAGTTCATGGGCGGCATCGGCGCTGAACCGTGTGGCCTGACGGAAACTCCGCTCAAGCCGCTCCAGCATGCCGTTGATGAGTGCGATCAGCCTTTTAAACTCGGTGTCTGCCTCCGCATCCGGAACCCTCGCGTCCAGCCGCGCGGCCGTGACCGACTCGGCGGTCTGCGCGATGAGATTCACGGGTCGCAGCGCCAGATGGCCGATCAGCCAGCCTCCGCCCACGATCAGCAAAAGCCCCAGTGGAACCGCCACGAGGAGTGCGTGCAAAAAACGGTGGGTCTCGGCGCGCAACCCGGACAGGCTCATCGCGATGCTGAGCGTCACTTCTTTGTTGGCCATGGTCATGATGCGCCACTCGCTGGAAGCATCTCCGACGGTCGCATACACGGGGCCCCAGGCCTGTAGTTTTTGCGGCGGCTCGCGGCGCGGGGCCGCCTCGTCAAAGGGCCGTGGCGGACGAGGGTCAGGCGGCGGCGCGGCTTCCACCTCCGTTTGATCGGGGCCAACGGCCAAAGCGAGCGGCAAGGACGCCTGTGGCAGAGATGACGGCCAAGGGGTTGTCTTATACAGCAGCGTGCCGTCCGGCTGAGTGGTTTTGAGCACAAACAGCTTGGCTGCGCCGTCACCGTAAATGGTGAGCAACGAGTCGTCGAAACGCTGCCAATGTCCCGGCGGCTGGCTTTGTCGGACCGTCGAGTCGGCAAGGGCCCGCAATTCGCGGTCGATCCGCTCCAGGCCGACCCGGTTGAGCACCGAGAGCGCGAACAGGCCAAAGCCGGTCAGGAGAAGACCTGACAGGACTACGCAGAGCAACCCGATCTTGAGGCGGAAAGAGTGTAGGATCATGTGGCATCCACCTTACGGAACCGGTAGCCCACGCCGCGCACAGACTCGATGAGCGAGGCCGCGCCGGGGCGGTCAATTTTTGACCGCAGCCGCTGAACACAGACTTCCACGAGATTGGTCTGCGGGTCAAAGCCAAACCCCCACACGTGCTCCAGAAGCTGGATGCGCGTGAAGACTCTGCCGGGAGACCGCATCAGAAAAGCCAGCAGGGTGAATTCGCGCGGCGGCAACAGAATCTCCTGCCCGCCCCGCGAGACCGTCCGCGCGATGAGGTTCACAAGCAGGTCCTCCGCCCGCAACATGCTGAGCTGTTCACCCGATGTGCGCCGCAACACCGCCTGGACGCGAGCCAGCAGTTCGTCGACAAAGAAAGGCTTCACGATGTAATCGTCGGCGCCAAGGTTCAGTCCCTGGATCCGCTCGTTCATCTCCGAGCGCGCGGTGACCAGAATGACCGGCACCGTGTTTTTGCGGTCGCGCAGATTTTTCAGTATGCTGAGGCCGTCTCGGCCCGGCAGCATGATGTCGAGCACGATCAGGTCGTAAGGTTCCGTACACGCGAGCGTGTAGGCCTCGTTGCCCTCGTGGCTGACGGTCACCTTGAACCCTTGCTCTTCCAGTCCTTTGCCGATGAACCCCGCCAGCTTCTTTTCGTCTTCCACGACAAGGATAGTCATTGCGAAAACAGTATCACGAATCTTCCCGACTCGCCAAGTCAGGAACGATTACGGTTTCGTAATCTGACGGTATCCGCTTTGTCATGTGCCGGAGATAACCTGATGAACCGACATAGGAAAGGGAACGGAGATGAAGAAAAAGAGCATTCGAAAGAAGAGAGCCATGACAGGTATGTTGACGCTGCAGGTGTTGGGCTCGGCAGTCTTGGCCGCGACGCAAGAGGCGCTGCCGGATATGGCCCTGATACCCGCCGGCACGTTCGAGATGGGCGACCACCACGGCTTCGTGGATCCCAGGCACGGCAGCGACGAGACGCCGCTTCACACGGTGCGCCTCGATGCGTTCCACATGGGAATCAATGACGTCACGACGAAGGCATACTGCGAGTTTCTCAACTCGGCTCTGGCGCAGAAAAGCATCACGGTGCGCGACGGCGGCGTCTTCCTTACAGGCGGCGGCGACCTGCTGTGCGAGACGCGCGAGCGCTCGCCGTACAGCCGGATCGGCTGGGACGGCAAGGCCTTCGCTGTGCTGGACAAGAAGGATGTTCACCCGGTCGTCTGTATCCGGTGGCACGGTGCGGCGGCATACTGCAACTGGCTGAGCGTGCAAATGAAAAGGCCCCTGTGTTACGACACGAAGACCTGGGACTGCGATTTCAACAAGAGCGGGTATCGCCTGCCGACCGAGGCCGAGTGGGAGTACGCCGCCCGCGGCGGACAGCAGTCTCCCTACCGGAAATTTCCGTGGGGCGATGTTGCAGACGCCGCAAAGGCGAACTGGCCTGAGTCGAAAAACCCGTTTCGTTCCGGCCCGCTGCCTTGGACGACGCCGGCCGGGTTCTTCGACGGGAGCCTGCGCCGCAAGGCCGATTTCGGCTGGCCCGGCGAACAGGAGAGTTTTCAAACCGCCAACGGCGCGAACGGCTATGGCCTTTACGACATGGCCGGCGACGTCTGGCAGTTTGTCAACGGCTGGTACGGCCGCGACTATTACGCCTACAGCCCCACCAACAACCCCGCCGGGCCCGATCAGGGCAGCGTGATGCCGGACGGCAATGCCTACCGCGGCATGCGCGGCGGCAACTGGTACAACGGCGAGAACGGGCACAGCCGCGTGTCGAACCGCAACCCGTCCTATTACCGCGGCCCGCAGGATCCGGATCATCCCTACTATCACATCGGTTTCCGCGTCATCTGTCCCGTCAATGCCGAGGGCCGGCCGGCTGTGAAGCCGACGCCTGTGCAAAAAGTGGCGCGTGGCGAAAGAGCAAAGAAAAAATAACGTTTCCGTAATTTGACTGTGTCCGATCCGTCACATTCGTTTTCTATCCTTGCCTTGCGAAATGGGAAAGGTACCCACACGCACAAACACCCAAAACAAGGAGACCCGATCATGAAGACACAAAACACAATACGCCGCGGACTGTTACCCAGCCTGCTGGTGGTGCTCTTGGGAACGCGGGGGCTGCTTCCGTCTTCGGCTCTTGCCGCAACAGACAGGCAGGCGCCCGTTCCGGACAACAAGCGCCCGCCTCCCGGCGGGGACAGACAAGGGGAAACGGCAACCCTCACGGATGCGCAGAAGAAGCAGGTCAAAACCCTCCTCGCCAAGTATAGCGCGGACACGCTCACAGCCGCTGAGGCTAAAGCCATCCACGAGGCCTTCCGCCAGGCGGGCCTGCGGGGCGGCCCGGCCATGAACGAGACCGTCAAGGCGGCAGGCTTCGACCCCGACAAGCTGCGCGACCTGGCGCCGCCGCCGGGTCAGAACCAGGATAACCGGCCAGACGACGCAAAGAAAGAGGGGCGCGAAGGGGGTCAGCCACAAGGCGGCGAAGACCGCCCGGAGACGCGTGGGCAAGGGCAGTACTCGATCGGGCAGGCCATCTCGGACCGCGCGCAGCTCAACACGATCGCCTTCGACGGACTGGCCTTCCTGACCGGCGACTTCGGCTGCAACACCTTTCTGCCGCCGGGCAAGGTGGCGGACTTCTGCGGCTTCCAGTACATGCGCGATATGGACAGCAACCAGCTTGGCCACAACACGTCGTTCGTGCCGCGGGCGGCCAACAACGTCCTGTACATCCTGACCGAGGAGCAGAAGGCGCAGCTCGTCGCGCTGGCCCTGGAGCAGGAAACGCTGCTGACCGACTTTGTCCAGAAGCGCTTCCCGCTGATCCAGGCGTTCTGCCGGCAGCTCGAAGGCGATATCCCCGCAGGCAGCGGTGGCCTCAACCGCGAAGCGGTGATGAAGTACACGGCCGAGGTCTATGTGATCGACGGCCTGCTCAGCTACCGGCGGGCCGAGGTCCTCGGCGGCCTGATCCGCGCCTTGACGGCCCAGCAGAAAGAGTATCTCGGCAAGATGGCCTTCAACAACTCCGCCACCTGGCCTGAGCTGCAAGACCAGGTCGACAAGAAGAGCCTCTCGCACACGGCCCATGTGGCCGTCATGACCTACGCCAGCGAGATGTTCAGCTGGTACGCCGGCTCGGTCGAGGCGGACGTCTACTTCTGCCCCGAGCGGCACGCGACGTATTTCGGGTCGTTCTACATGAAGGATATTCCGGCCATGGGCAACGCCAACTTCTCCATCAGCACGTCGCTCACCGGCGACAGCGGCGAGGCTTTTCTGGCCGCTCTGACCGAGCCGCAGCGCAAGCTCGTCACGGCTTTGGTTGACCAACAGCGGGCGGATCTCGCCGAGGTCGTCCAAACGCGGCAGGCCATCGCGACGGAGTTGAGGCGGTTCATGAAGGAGCCTTCCGTAGACAAAAACAAGGTCATGGCCTTGTCGAAGCGGTACGGCGAACAGGACGGGGAGATTTCGTACTTCTATGCGACGGCCTTTGCCCAGGTGGCCAAGACGCTGTCGGCGGAGCAAAAGAAAACGCTGCTGAAGCTGCGCAATCTGGACGCGAAGTTCACGTGCAAGGGCGCGTACCTGTACTCACGGGCCATCGACATGCCTGTCATTCCGGACTCGGATTTCCTGTTTGCCGCCACTGCCGCAGGCAGCGTGCTCGCGAGTCCGGCCAAAGCGGCGTTCGTGCTCAGCAGCCCGGACGCGGCTGATGGCGGACAGCTTCCGAAGGAATACACGGGGGACGGAGCGAGCGCGACGCTGCCGCTGGCCTGGAGCGGCGCACCGGCGGGAACCAAGAGTTTCGCCGTCGTCATGCATCACATTGATCCCGAGGGAAAGGCCAAGTGGTATTGGCTCCTTTATGACCTTCCGTCCACCACCCGGAGCCTGTCCAAGAACACCAAGAATATCGGAACGCTCGGAAACAACAGCGTCAACGGCCGCACGGAATATGCGCCACCGCATTCCAAAGGGCCAGGGGCGAAGACCTACATCTACACCGTCTACGCCTTGTCCGCGGCACCGCAACTGAAAATGCCGCCGGCGCAAGTCAACCGCGATGTTCTGCTGGCCGCGATGAAAGACCGCATTTTGGGTACGGCAGAACTCAGCGTGGTTTACTCGCGCCCCGAAAGCGCAACCGGCAAGGCAGACGAGCGCTTCACAAGTCCGATGGCCAAACAATAAGGAGCATCCATGACACGACAGCCAGCAGCGTGCATTACCGTTTTCGGGTTCCTCGAAGCGCTTCTCTTGGGAGTGGCGGGTGTTTCCATGTCTCAGGGTCAGGAGCCCGGCAGGGCTCCAACGGAAAAGGACGAGCGACGTCCGCAGCAAACCGAGCGCGGGGCAGGCGGCGGCCGGCGCGAGATGGCGGAGAACAAGACGCCGGTCTCGCCGAACCCCGGTCAGACGGTCGGGCTCTTCTTGAATACGCCCAAGGCCTTCAACGGCTACACGCTGTTTGCGCCCAAGCATAACAACGTCATCTACCTGACGGACAACGCGGGCCGCATCGTCCATCAATGGAAGAGCGCTTACGAGCCGGGGCAGTCGGTCTACCTCAAGCCCAACGGGAACCTGCTGCACTGCTGCTTCACCAAGAACCGCGGCTTCACCAGCGGCGGCGAGGGCGGCCGCGTCGAGGAGTTTGACTGGGCCGGCAACATCGTCTGGGAGTTCGAGTATTCGAGCGACCAGCATCTCTCCCATCATGACATCGCGCCGCTGCCCAACGGCAACATCCTGTTGCTGGCGGTCGAAAAGAAATCCTATGAGGAGTGCCTTGCCGCCGGATTTAGTCCGGAGATGCTGCGCGACCGCCAGCTCTTCCCTGATTCTGTCATCGAGGTGCAGCCGGCCTGTCCCAAGGGCGGCACCATCGTCTGGGAGTGGCGCGTGTGGGATCATCTTATCCAGGATAACGACCGCACCAAGGCCAACTACGGCGAGGTCGCCGCGCATCCTGAGCGGATCGACGTGGACTGCAACGGCCGCCCTGTGCCCGCGTTCTGGAACCACATGAACTCCATCGCGTATAACGCGAAGCTCGACCAGATCGTGCTCAGCGCACGCGGCTGCAACGAGATCTGGTTCCTTGACCACAGCACCACCACCAAAGAGGCCGCCAGCCACGCCGGCGGCAAGCACGGCAAAGGCGGCGACCTTATTTACCGCTGGGGCAATCCCGCCGCCTACGGACGGGGAACCGCCGCCGACAAGCAACTCGTGCAGCAGCACGACGCCCAGTGGATTCCCGAGGGCTTCCCCGGCGCCGGCCACATGACGATCTTCAACAACGGCTACGACCGCGGCTGGTCGAGCGTCGAGGAGATCGAGCTGCCCTTGGACGCTGCGGGCCGCTATGCTCTGGAGCCGGGCAAGGCCTACGGCCCGGCGAAGCCCGTGTGGCATTACGAGGCGACTAACCGCACGGAGTTTTTCTCTTCGGAAATTTCCGGTGCGCACCGCCTGCCCAACGGCAACACGCTTATCTGCGCCGGCGTCATCGGCAACCTGTTCGAGGTCACGCCGACCGGCGAAACGGCCTGGCAATATGTCAACCCGATGGTTCGCGGCGGCATTCTCGCGCAGGGTGAACTGCCCGGCAAGGACATGCGCGGCCACTTGTGGAACGCCGTGTTCAAAGCCCACCGCTACGCGCCGGACTCTCCCGGCCTGGCAGGACGAGACCTGACACCCAAGGGCGTCATCGAGCTGCCGGCTTCGCAGAAGGGCAAGACCGGCCTCGACAAAGCCGATGCGCCCGCCGAAGAGCGTACTCGCTTCGAACAGAAACAACCCAAGGGCGGCGGCAATCGGGACAATCGACCCTCGCGTGACGCTCAGCAATAAAGAAAAAGGAATCGACCCATGAAACGCGCGCTCTTGCTATTGGCTCTGCTTGCGACTTCTGCCCACGCTTACGAGGCCTTCCAGGGCCCCACGGAAGTGTTGTACTGGGACAAAGACCTGACCGAGGACGGCTACACGCTCTTCGGCGTTCGGGGCACTACCTACCTGGTCGACATGGAGGGCCGCGTGGTCCACACGTGGCCGATCGGCACCAACCCGCACCTGCTGGACGACGGCAGCATCCTTGACGCGTCGAAGGACGACCCCAGCGGGTTCGGAGGCTTCTCGCAGGTGTCGTGGAGCGGCAGCAACATGTGGTCGTATACCGAATCGCGGACGGGCTACTTTCCGCACCACGACTTCGTCCGCATCTTCAACCCCAAGCTCGGCACGAACACGACGCTCTACATCGCCAACAAGAACTACACCTATGACCAGTGCATCGCCGCCGGCTGCAACCCGGCGTCGGGCCCCTACACCAACGCGCAGATGGACGTGATCGTCGAGGTGAATCAGGCGGGAAGCATCGTCTGGGAGTGGGCCTTCTTCGACCACATGATCCAGAACTACAGCGATACGAAAACGAACTACGTGGGCGCGGGCAAAACCATCGCGGACTACCCGGGCCGCCTGAACATCAACCTGCCCGGCCGCCCCGTGCAGCGCGACTGGCTGCACTGCAACTCGATCGACTACAACCAGGCCCTGGACCAGATCGTCATCAACTCCGTCGGCGGCGAGTTTTATGTCATCGACCACGGCAACACCTTCCTCCCCAATGATACCACGGGCAGCATGGCCCGCGCGGCCGGCCCCGCCGGGGACTTCCTGTACCGTTTCGGTGATGTGGCACGCTACAACCAGGGCGCCGCGCCGTCGATCCTGACCAACTGGACCGAGTCGACCAGCGGCAACAAGCAGATCGGCGGCACCCACCACGTCAGCTGGATCCCGGCGGGGCTGCCGGGCGCCGGACACCTCCTGATGTTCAGCAACGCCCAGAACCTCTTCGAGCACACCCAGCAGTCCTACGTCCTGGAGGTCAACGCCTTTCTCAACGCGAGTCTCGCCGACACCGGTGCCTACGTGAATCCCCCCGACGCCGGCTACACCTTGTGGCAGCTCGGCAACAACACCGACAAAACGGGCCGGCTGCTGTCCAACCAGATCGTCTGGTCCTACCACTCCAAAGCCAGCCACGGCATGTTCAGCCACATCGGTAGCGGAGCGCAACGGTTGGCCAACGGCAATACGCTGGTCTGCGCCGACACGGAAGGACACATTATCGAGGTCACCCCCTCTGGCGAGGCCGTGTGGGAATACATCAACCCCGTGACTTCGTCCGGCACCCTGAAGTTCAAGCGCGACAACTGGCCGATGTACAACTCGATCTTCCGCGCTTTCCGCTACCGCGCGAGTGACCCGCCTTTGGCCGGCCGCACGCTGACACCCGGAAACACGATCACGGGCCGCACCCCGTCATACAAAGCGCCTTAGAAAGCTGATAGAAAGTGACCTGCCATTATCGGTAAACGTCCTTGCGGTCGCCAACGCAGATAACTATACACAGCGTCTTAAATAATTGCGCATAGTCTGCGCAACTGACGATTCGGTTTGAACCACATGTCGAACCGTTGTTGAACATTCTGGATAAGTTTCTGAAGAGTATCGAAGTAAACGTTGTGCGTGCAGAGACG